>JBARZO010000464.1:0-2310 GCA_049650165.1 Rubrobacteraceae bacterium | reverse complement strand
GGCGACGGCCAGCACCAGGACGCGGGCGGCAAGGTCGTCCACGCCGCGCCGAACACTTCGAGCCTCATCACCTCCAAGTCCATCTCCAAGGGGACGGGACGGAGCACCTATCGCGGACTGCTCAAGGTTCACGAGGGCTGCCACGACTCCAAGAGCCGGGTCGAATGCGACGCGTTGTTGCTGGATGAGCAGGCACGGACTGACACGTATCCGTACATCGAGATCGAGGAGAAGAAGGTCAACACCGAGCACGAGGCCACGGTCTCCAAGGTCGGCGAGGACCAGCTCTTCTACCTGATGAGCCGCGGGCTCTCCGAGGAAGCGGCGATCGCGATGGTCGTCAACGGCTTCATCGAGCCGATAGCCAAGGAGCTTCCGCTGGAGTACGCGATCGAGCTTAACCGTCTGATCCAGATGGAGATGGAAGGCTCTGTAGGTTAAGAGCCGCAGACTGTAAGGTCGAAACGGTTTCATTGGGGCGGGCTCTTCCGGGAGTCCGTCCCGTTTTCTGAGAGTAGAAAGGTTTCTATATGAGCGCGAACGGCGTGCCGGAGGTTTTGAAGAACAAGGGTGTCAGCGAGGAGACGGTCAAGGCTCTTTCTTCGCACAAGAACGAGCCCGGCTGGCTCACGGAGAAGCGTCTGCACGCCTGGCAAACGTTCCAGAAACTACCGATGCCGACGATGCGCGACGAAGCGTGGCGCTACACGGACATCTCGGACGTGAACGTCGAGGACTTCGCCGCCTACACCCCGAGCCCGGACGTGACGAGCGAATCCGAGCTCCCGGACGCCGTGCAGCAGCTAATAAAAGAGGGCGAGGAGAACTCGGCCCTCATCGTGCAGCACAACTCCGAGACCACCTACACCCGGGTCGACGAGGAACTGGAGAATAAGGGCGTCGTCCTGACCGACCTCCACGCGGCGCTCGAAGAGCACGGAGACATCGTCGAGGAGTACCTCTTCGGGCTCGTGCCGGAGGATTACGACAAGTTTGCGGCTTTGTCGGCGGCGATCTTCTCCGGCGGAACTTTCTTGTACGTGCCGCGAGGAGTAGACGTAGAAGTCCCGATCCAGAGCTATCGCTGGCTCGATGGCGCCGACTCCATTACACCGCGGACGCTGGTCGTGGTCGAGGAGGGCGCGTCGGTGACGTACATAGACGAGTACGCCTCCGCTACCGGCGAGGAGCCCGTTCTCTCCAACGGGGCCGTGGAGTTGTTCGTCGGACAGGGCGCGAACCTGCGCTACGTCTCGCTCCAAAACTGGGAGCGGAACGTGCTGCACTTCAACACCATCCGCTCCTCGGCGGGCAAAGACTCGACCATCAACAGCCTCGTCGTTGCTCTGGGCTCTGAGCTTTCGCGCACGAACGTAGAGGCGGGACTCGCCGAAGCCGGTAGTGACTCTGAGATGCTTGGGCTGTACTTCGCCGATGAAGAGCAGGTGCTGGACCATCACACGCTCCAGGACCACCTGGCGCCCAACTCACATTCGGATCTTCTCTACAAAGGCGCGCTGCGCGACGAGTCGCTCGCGGTCTTCTCAGGCCTGATCCGGGTAGAGCCCGGCGCCCAGAAGACGGACGCCTACCAGACTAACCGGAACCTCATCCTCGGCACCGACGACGCGATGGCGGTCAGCCTTCCGCGGCTGGAAATACAGGCCGACGACGTTAAGTGCTCCCACGGCTCGACCACCGGACAGGTTGACGAGGTAGAACTCTTCTACTTGATGAGCCGCGGCATTCCGCGCGTCGAAGCCGAGAAGCTGGTCGTCTTCGGCTTCTTCGGCGAGGTCACGAGCCGCATCCCGCTCAAGGGCCTCAAAGAGAAACTGGACCGGGCCATCGAAGGTAAGATCGGGCTCGGCTTCGAGGAACGTGTAGCTTAGGGTGGCGGAGTTCCACAAGGTAGCCACCGCAGGCGAGGTCGCCCCCGGTGAAGCGAAGCAATATAGGGTCGAAAGGCGACCGGTCGCACTGTGCAATGTGGACGGCGAGTTCCACGCCTTCGAAGACATCTGTACCCACCAGTTCGCCCACCTCACGGAAGGCGGGCTGGAGGGCGACCGGATCAAGTGCCCACTCCACGGCGCAACGTTCGATGTGCGAAGCGGAGAGGCGAAGAGTCTGCCCGCCGTAAAGCCCGTCCCGAAGCATGAGGTAAAAGTCGAGGGCGGCAACGTCTACGTGGCGCTGAACCCGAAGCAGGTCAAGGTCGGGGGCCGGCGCCGCAGGAGGTAGGAAAGTTGTGTACGACGTAGAGAAGGCTCGCCAAGACTTCCCGATCCTGGAGCGCAGGATCGGTGA
>JBARZO010000463.1:0-3256 GCA_049650165.1 Rubrobacteraceae bacterium | reverse complement strand
TCCGCAGCCGGTGCGTTGGGCTCCCTCTACGACCATCACTGGCGCGCCGGTGACGCCCTTCGAACCCGCGACGACCAGTAGCGCTCCGGCAGAGTATTTGTGCGCCGGCTCGGCGGTGCGCGGTATGAGACCCTGGATGGATTGCTTGTCAGTCCAGGTAACAGAGGGTTCTACATCTGCCTCAGGTGGGATTCCGATATCCACGGCAACCACTTCTCCGGCGTGCTCGCGACCGGGGTAGATGACGCATCCGAGCTTCGCGGCGTGGGCGCAGACCGTCAGGTCCGCCAAGATCGCTTCTCCCTGAACCTCGCCCGTCGAGCCGTCCACGCCGCTCGGTACGTCCACCGCGACGGTCGTGACTCCGGCGTCGTTCAGTTGCCGGATCAGAGCCGCTTCTTTTTCACGCACCTCACCGGAAAAGCCGGTCCCGAGTAGTGCGTCCACGACGAGTCCAGTCCCGCTTAGTAGTTCGTCCAGGTCGTCCGGGTCATGAATCCCTACTCCGAGGTTGCGCAGAACTTCGAGGTTTGTCGCCGGGTCACCCTCGTAATCCATTTTGGTGGCGATGACGGAGACTTCTATGCCGGCCCGATGCAGCTCCCGGGCTATGACGAACCCGTCGCCGCCGTTGTTGCCGCCGCCACATAAGGCGAGCGCCCGGAGACCGAGACGACGAAGGCGACGAGGAGCGTATCGTTCAAGTATCTCCTCCGCCATTGCGGCCCCGGCTCGTTCCATTAGAACTCCGCCGGGGATTCCGAGTTCTTGGGCGCCGTTGTCAGCCCGGGTCATCTCCTGGGCCGAGTAGAGGTTCATTAGGGCTTCCGGCGGATGATGGCTACCGCCACGGCGGAGAGTTCCGAATGGGTTATGGAGATGGAGATCTCTTCCTGCTTCACGCCCACGTAGTCGGCGAACTTCTCGATCTTTCCGAAGATGCGTACAGACGGGGCCCGACGCGGCTGCCGGATCACCTCGACGCCGTTCCACTGGATCAGGCCGCATCCCAGCGCTTTGGTCACGGCCTCTTTGGCGGCCCACCTTCCAGCATAGTGCCGCTCGGCAAAGCGGAATTTTTCACAGTAGGCGATCTCCGCCTCCGTGAAAAGCCTCTGTCGAATACGGGGCGTGCGGTCCAGCGCAAACTGCATCCGCTCCACGTCGACAACGTCAACACCTATCTCCGGTACGAAAAAATTATCCATAGGCTGCATACTACGTCAGAATACATTTCTAGTAAAAGGGAATAACATACGTATATGAGAGCCGCGATCATAGGTAACCCAAACTCCGGTAAAGCTGGAGACAGAAATTATCTGCAGCACTACGCCAAAATCTTGCAGGCCGGCGGCCTGGATACGGAGGTCTTGGACACCGAGTATCCGGACCACGCCACCGAACTCGCCGCGGAGGCGGGTGACCGGCTGATTATCGCTGCCGGGGGCGACGGGACTATCAACGAGGTGGTCAACGGCCTGAGCAAAGGCGCCACCCTGGGCATCTTGCCGCTCGGCACCGCGAACGTCTTGGCCCGTGAGATCGGATTGCCGCTCAATCCCGAGAAGGCCTGCCAGAACATTTTGGCCGGAGACACTTTCCAGATGGATGTCGGAATCGCCACGGATCACAACGGTGAGGAGCGTCGCTTTACGTTCGTGGCTGGTATAGGTTTCGACGCCAATGTGATCTACTCGGTAACCCCCCGCCTGAAACGCTACTTCAAGGCCTTGGCCTTCGTCCTCTCGGCGTTCAGGGTTTACACGGAAGAAGAAACTCCGTCCATTCACCTGCTGCACGGTGACACGATCTACGTCTCACAGTTCGTCATCATCGCCAACGGTCGACGCTACGGCGGAGAATTTCGGGTTACCGGCAGCCAAACCCTCTCCAGCGGAGAACTCGAAGCCATAATGATCGAGCGCGTCGGCGCCCTACTTAGACCGGACGTCCTAGGGCGCATCATCTCCCGTCGCCCCCTCAACAGCAGCATGCGCTCCGTGAACGCCACCGAGTTTCGGGCCCGGGCACCCGGCGCCGAAATCCCCGTGCAACTCGACGGCGAACTCTGGGGCCGCCTCCCAATGACTTTTCGGACAGATCCCGGTGCCCTGAAAGTGATCCGTTAGCAAATAAAACCTCCAAAACCTGCTTTTTGTTTCGAAAACGTAAAGATTGTGTAAAGAATTGTTAATTTTTATTGGACCAGGTTGATCCAGTGTGGTCAATAGGGCGTATAATGTTCTGTATGTAAAAACAGCTCTGTGGGTTGTTCGCGGATTCAAAAAAATGTGTGCTGCAGGCTGACTGTAGGATCCGGGTATTACTGAATATAGAAACAGCAAAGGGGCAAGCAGATGAGGAATTTCTTTGGCAGTTGGGGAAATATTGGTCTTTATTCGCTTGGAGTGGCTGCAATACTGGCGATAGGAGCCTCGGTATTTTTCGGTGTAGGCATTCTCAAATCCGATGAGAGCCCGGTAGAAAGGGCGGTCACGCCCACTGTGGAAGAGCAAGACGCTCCCAAGAAAGCCGAGGAGAAGGAAGAGGAAAAGAAAGAGCCCAATGAAGAAGAGCAAGCATCCGAGGATCAGTACCAAGAGCCGGTTGTAGAAGAAGAACCGGCTGAGGAGACCCCGGATCTGGCGGCAGCCCCTTCGGATACCTCACTGTCACTCACGGTCCCCAAGATGGGCCGCTATAACGATCCGGTAACGAACGATATGTCTGAGGCGACCCTGGATCAGGGCGCCGGCAAGCTACCGGACTCCGGCTTTCCCTGGGAATCGGGGTCCAACACCTACATCGCCGCCCACGTACTGGGATGGGAGGGCACCAATAGCTGGCAGCAATTCGCCAACCTGCCCAACATGACCCAAGGAGACATGATCTACCTGACAGACTCCGCCGGCACTACCTACACCTACGAAGTCACCGAAATACTGAACGTCACACCCTACGATGTTTGGGTGACGGCTCCGGAGGCCGGCAGGGATATGGTTTCGCTTCAGACCTGCGTCGGAGAAAACTACGAGCAGCGCCTCATCGTCCGGGGCGACCGGGTAGCCTAAACAGCGACTTCAACCCTGGCTGGGCAAAGCCAGTCTAAGGCCCAGCCCAACAAGGACACTACCCGTCAACCAGCGTAACCCACCGGCAAAGGCGGGCTTCTCGGCTAACCATCCTCCTAGTGTGCCCGAGAAGTAAGCGATGACGTTAAAAACGAGCAGGGCGAGCATCGTGAAGATTAACCCTA
>JBARZO010000462.1:0-6178 GCA_049650165.1 Rubrobacteraceae bacterium | reverse complement strand
TCCATGAGACACACGCGGTCGGAGATTTCCGCGACTTCATCCAAATCGTGTGAAACGAGCACGATCGCCGCGCCTTCCGAGTGTAGGTTCCGTATTATCCCCAACAGGTCTTGGCGGGTCGCGGGATCCAGCCCGGCCGTAGGCTCGTCCATGACCAGCACTTCCGGACGCATCGCCAACACGCCCGCTATGGCAACCCGCCGTTTCTCTCCACCGGAGAGCGTGTGCGGCGAACGCTCCGCCAGGTGCTCGACGCCGAGCAATTCCAGCGTCTCACGGACGCGTCGCTGTACCTCCTCTTTGTCCAGACCCATATGCTCTGGTGCGAAGGCCACATCTTCCTCGACCGTCGGGGCGAACAAGCTCTGCTCCGGGAACTGGAACACCAACCCGACCCTCCGGCGCAACTCACTTTTTTTCATGGCGGTCGCATCCGCGCCGCCTACGAGCACCTCACCATGAGTAGGTGAAAGCAGCAGGTTCATATGCTGTACCAGCGTGCTCTTCCCGGAACCGGTGCCGCCCACGATACCGAGCACCTCGCCCTCTTCGACGGCTAGCGAAGCTCCACGGAGCGCCGGTACCTCGAAATCCGTACCCGGTGAGTAGGTGTGCCACACGTCTTTCAGCTCCAGCCTCATCTTATCTGCGCACCCTCACCGATCTTTTGCAGGATGTCCTGGACTAGTTCCTCCGGCGTCCGGCGGGGCGGCAACCCCAAATCCGCAGTGAGCCTCAATATCGGCGGCAGAGAGAGACGATTCTCTTGTAGAAGCTCCGCGTCCGAAACCAGGTTTCCTGGCGAGACGTCGGCGACGAGCCTACCGCTATTCAGGACCAGAATACGGTCGGCGTCGAGAAGTTCCTCCAGATGATGGGTTACGTGCAATACGGTTCTGGAACCCCGCAGGCTCTTTACCCGATCCAACACCTCTCGCCGTCCCGTTGCATCGAGCATAGAGGTTGGTTCATCTAGGATGAGTATCTCCGGCTCGACCGCCAGAAGTCCCGCGAGTGCCACCCGCTGTTTCTCGCCGCCGGAGAGCGTGTGGGGCTCACGCCGCTCGTAACCCTCCAAGCCGACGGCCCGGATCGCCTCCGCAACCCGCCCGCGCATCTCTTTCTGCGGCACGCCCAGGTTCTCCAGGCCGAACGCCACGTCGTCCTCCACGAACGGCGCGACGAGACCATTGTCCGGGCTCTGGAACAGCATGCCGACGCTCTTGCGCACCTCGAAGGGCTCCGTAACTGGGTCTCGGCCCGCCACCCGTATCTCGCCGGAACCCGGCTTGAGCAGACCGTTCAACAAACGGACCAACGTAGACTTGCCGCCTCCATTTGGCCCGACGACGCCGACGTATTCTCCAGACCGGACCTCGAAGCTCACGGCTTCTATAACTTGCCGGTCGCCACCGGGATAAGAGAAGTTAAGACTCTCGCAACAGACAACAGGGGGCCCGCCGTAGCGGGCCCCCTCATCGGAGTCTGATGTATGTCCGGTATTACTCCGTCTCGTAGTTGACCAGCTCAAGGTATACCTGCTCGGCGCCGTCGCCGAGACGCGGCCCGAGCTTGAGGATTCGGGTGTAGCCCGAGTTGCGGTCGTCGAGATCCGGGGCAACGTCCTCGAAAAGTTTCCTGACTATGGTCTTGTCCTTCAGGACTTTGACGGCTTGCCGGCGGGCGTGAAGGTCGTCCTTCTTGGCGGTGTTGACCAATTTATCCACCACGCCGCGAAGCTCTTTGGCCTTCGGGCCGGTCGTCTTTATGCGGCCGTGCTGTATGACCTGCCCGGCCATGGTGCCCATCATCAGATTGCGGTGCTGGGCGTCGCGGCCGAGCTTGCGACCTCTCTTGGCGTGTCTCATCTCCAATCCTCCTCGTACTCGGCGAGTTTTATTCGGATCTCCTCGACGTTCTTCGCGTCGAGGTTACGGGTATTCGCCAACTCCCCATCGGTCGCCCGGGCGAGCTGTCCGATGTCGTCCATGCCCTCCCGCTTCAGGCCGTTGTAGGTGCGATCCGTAAAGTTCAGCTCTTCGATGGGGGTCTCAATAACGGTCAAGTCGTGTTCACTGGGCTTCATAGCCCTCACTCTCCAACTCGTACCCGATCTCCGAGAGCTTCGAACGGATCTCGTCCACGCTCTTCATGCCGAGGTTGCGAATGTTCATCAACTCTTCCTCGGTCATAGTGGCGAGCTGTCCCACAGTGTCCACGCCCTCGCGCTTGAGGCAGTTATAGGAACGCACCGTGAGCTCCAGCTCTTCTACCGGACGCTCGTCGGTTATAACCGGACGTCCGGTGCCCCGACGGGGATCGGCGTTGCGCGTACCCTCGTAGCCGTCCGTAAACAATCCGAGGATATCTATAAGTTGCTTGGAGGCCTCTTGAAGCGCCTCGCGAGGCTCGATCCGACCGTCGGTGAACACTTCCATCGTCAGCGAGTCCAGGTCGGTCCGCGCACCGGCGCGGGCCTCGCTCACCGTGTAGTTCACCCGCTGGACCGGGGAGAACAGCGAGTCCACCGCTATAACCCCGATGGGGTCGGCGTCGCTCTTGTTCTGCTCGGCCCGGACGTAACCCTGGCCGTTCTCGACCGTCAGGCGGAGATCCAGATGCCCGTCCTCGGAGACGCTTGCGAGATAGGCGTCAGGGGAGACAACCTCGACGTCGGCTTTGAGCTCGATGTCTTCCCCGGTGACCTCGCCGGGACCGTCCTTGATGATCTCCAACTCTATCGGCTCGTCGCGCTCCAGCTTGAACTTCATGTTCTTGACGTTGAGGATGATGTCCACGACGTCCTCACGAACGCCGGGGATCGTGGAGAACTCGTGCTGGACGCCTTCTATGCGGATCTTGGTAACCGAGGCCCCGGAGAGCCCGCTGAGCATTACCCGCCGGAGCGAGTTGCCCAAAGTGTGCCCCAGCCCGCGAGGGAGAGGCTCAGCCACGAAGATCGCCCGCTGTCCGTCTTCTTCTTCCACCCTGAAACGGGGTGGCGCTATATCTAACATCGTCAAAAAACCACCTGCTTGGAATAAATGGGTTTTACTACCGGCTGTAGAACTCGATAATTAGCTGCTCTTCTACCGGCGTATCGATCTCGTCTCGGTTCGGCGAGTGTAGTATCCGTCCCGTGAAGTTCTCGTGGTCGGCCTCCAGCCACGCCGGAACCGCCACGACGTTCTCGACCGCGTTCACCACGGGCTCCAGAGTCCGGCTCTTCTCCCGCACCGCGAGCACGTCGCCCGGGCGCATGATCGCCGACGGGATATTGTGCTTTTTGCCGTTGAGCTGGAAGTGTCCATGAACCACTAGCTGCCGCGCCTGCGGCCTGCTGGTCGCAAACCCCATACGGAAGACCACATTGTCTACCCTGAGTTCCATACGGCGGAGCAAGTTCTCGCCGGTAACGCCCTGCGAGCGAGCCGCCTCTTCATAGGCGCGGCTGAACTGCTTCTCGGAGACCCCGTAGTACCAACGGGCCTTCTGCTTCTCCATGAGCCGGATACCGAACTCAGTCTGTTTCTGTCGTCCCCGACCGTGCTCGCCAGGCGGGTAAGGCTTCCTCTCCAGCGGGTTCTTCCGCATCGAAGAGAGCATCACTCCGGCCCGCCGGTCTCGCCGGCCTCTGGGTCCTGTATAACGTGCCACTGCTCTGCTACCTCCTGCTTTCTTCTAGCCTCACGGTTCGCCTAGCCCCGGCGCCGTTTTGTTTGCCGGCAACCGTTGTGCGGCTGGCCCGTAACGTCCCGAATACCCAGGACTTCTATGCCCATAGACTGGAAAGTCCGGGCGGCCATATCCCGGCCAGAACCGTGGCCCTTAACCTCGATGTCAACCCGGCGTACGCCTTGCTCCATCGCTTTGTTCGCGCAACTCTCAGCCGTCATCTGGGCGGCGTAGGGCGTGCTCTTGCGGCTGCCCTTGAAGCCTAGAGCGCCGGCCGATTCCCAGGATATGACGTTGCCTTCCTGGTCGGAGACACTGACGATGGTGTTGTTGAACGAACTCTTTATGTGGACTATGCCGGTCGAGATGTTCTTGCGGACTTTCCGGCGAGAGCGACTCGCTCCCCGGCCTCGCTGCTGTCGTTGACGCCCCATTTAGCCCTTCTTCCTTCCGCCGATGGACGGCTTCGGCCCCTTGCGCTGGCGGGCGTTGGTCTTCGTCCGCTGGCCGCGCACCGGAAGTCCCCGGCGATGCCGGATGCCCCGGTAAGAGCCGATCTCTATAAGCCGTCGAATATTCTGGTTGGTATCGCGCCGGAGATCACCCTCGACCTCCAGGTTCTGGTCGATGTAGGTCCGGATCTTGCTGACCTCGCCCTCGGCTAGATCGCGCACCTTCGTGTCGCGGTCTACCTCGACCGCATCGCAAATCTTCTTCGCCGTCGAACGACCGATGCCGAAGACGTACGTCAGGCCGATCTCGACCCGCTTCTCCCGTGGAAGGTCTACTCCCGCTACTCGCGCCATACTATCCCTGCCTCTGTTTGTGTCGGGGGTTCGAGCAGATCACCCGAACCACGCCGCCGCGGCGGATGACCTTGCACCGCTCGCAGATCGGCTTCACGCTCGCTCGTACTTTCAAAACTCTCCTTCTTCCTTCTAGTTCCGGAACCTGTAAGTGATACGTCCCCGGCTCAAGTCATAGGGGCTCAACTCGACTTTGACCCGATCTCCCGGCAGAATACGGATGTAGTGCATCCGCATCTTGCCCGATATGTGGGCCAAAACCTCGTGCCCATTCTCGAGATCCACCTTGAACTGAGTGTTGGGCAAAGCCTCGGTTATCGTGCCTTCTACCTCTATGACATCTTCTTTAGCCAAGGACCTCCTTAGATCTCTCGCTCAGGGTCGCTACAAAGTGGCTGAAGCCAAACGTACATATTATCACGCAACGTCCGTTTCTCCCAGCACGCGCCCGCCTTCCGTCAGCACCCAGGGTCCGCTCTCCGTGACGGCTATGGTGTGCTCGAAGTGGGCCGAGAGCGAACCGTCGGCGGTGTAGATTGACCAACCATCCTGCTCGTCGATGAGGATGTCGTAGCTGCCGAGCGTGATCATGGGCTCTATCGCGAACACCATCCCCGGTTTTAGCCGAACACCGGTGTTGGGATCTCCGTAGTTTGGGATCTGTGGGTCTTCGTGCATCTGTCGCCCGACACCATGAGAGACGAGGTCTCGTACCACCCCGTAGCCGTCCGGCTCGGCGACGGACTGTATCGCGTGTCCAACGTCCCCGAGTCGCTTGCCGGACCGCATCTGATCCGTGGCCGCAACCAGGCACCGCTGCGTAACGTCGAGCAGCTTCTGCGTGTCCTCCGCTATCTCACCAACGGGAACTGTAGTAGCGCTGTCGGTGACGAAGCCCTCGTAACGAACACCAACGTCGATCGAAATAATGTCTCCGTCATCCAACCGATAAGTGCCAGGAATACCGTGGACGATCATGGCATTCGGCGAAGAGCAGATGGAACCGGGAAAGCCCTGATAGCCCTTGAACTCCGGGGTTCCGCCACGCTCGCGAATGAACTCTTCGGCGAGGCGATCCAGGTCTCCGGTTGTAACACCGGGCCGGACGTTCTCGGAGAGCATGTTCAGGCAGGCGGCAGTGATACGCCCGCCTTCCCGCATCGCCTCCAACTCGCCCTGGCTCTTGCGCACGATCATACGGTCAGGAGGCCTTTCCGCCCAGAGCCTGCATAGTGTCTTCCGTGACCTTCGGGATCTCCTGTGTGGCGTCGACGCTCGTTAGTATGCTTCTTTCGGCGTAGTAATCCTTCAACGGCTCGGTTTGCTCGTGGTAGATCTCCAACCGGCGCCGAATGGACTCTTCCTTGTCGTCGTCCCGCTGCACGAACGGACCGGGATCTTCTTCCTCATCCTCCGGCGGCGGGTCGTGTTCTACGTGGTAGATATTGCCGGTCGCCTCGCTCTGGCGACGTCCCGAGAGACGCTTTACGAGTTCCTCATCGGACGCTTCGAGCACGATGGCGGCGTCCAGCTCCATGTCCCTCTCGTCGAGGGCTTCGTCCAGCGCCTGGGCCTGCGCCTCGTTGCGCGGAAAGCCATCCAGCAGCCAGGAATCGTTCTGCTCCAGGTACGGCATCGTCATCTCGATGATGATCTCATCCGGGACGAGTTCTCCGCGGTCGTTGTAGTCCTTTATC
>JBARZO010000461.1:0-2304 GCA_049650165.1 Rubrobacteraceae bacterium | reverse complement strand
GAACTACCCCGGGTCTTACGGGATCTTCGCCACCGGCTATCCCGCTATCCAGAAGTGCGTTGACGAGCGTGCCGGAAGGATTTCCTGCGCCGGGATGAACTACGAGTCCGGCGGGTTTATCTACCACCAGCAAATGCTCGTCCTCGAAAACAATTGGAACCGGGATGCGCTCCGACAAAAGCCTATCGTCGGGGACCTGCGCCTCTACACGCTCTCCAACACGCACCTTGTAAGCTGAGCCGCATCCCTCACCGTTCACCAACAGGCGGCCGTTCTTTATGAGCCGCTGAACAACGCTGCGACTTAGGTTCAACCTTTGGGATGCCAGACGGTCAAGCCGCTCTTCGGCTTCGCCGGGCTCGACGATGAAGCTCTTCGGAGCCAAGCCGCTCAAGCTGCCGACGGGGCGAGTTTTTCTTGGGCTTCCTCCAATTCGACACCTTGCCGGAGGACAACCTTGTCTCGCCCAATAGCACCTTTGACAATGAAGACTCGGGAACGCGGTACTGTGAACAGCTCGGAGAGGAAACGCTCGATCTCGACGTTCGCCTTTGGCGAGGTGTCTCCATATAGGCTCCCTAAGCACGTTTTTCTAGCTCCAGACGAAACTCTTGAGTTCAAAAGGACGCCATCTTTAGAAAGGCGGAGCCATGCGTCAATCACGCCGGCGCAGAAAACGGCTGGCTCGGGAGGCACGTTCTTCGCTACCGCTGTCCTGCGAAGAACCATTATCATTGCTTCCGCCGTTGGGTTCCTCTTCACTTTCCGGAGAAGATTCCTCCCGCTTTACTTCCTCGACCGCTTCAGAATCTGTCGCCACGGCCTCTTCGCCTTCATCGTCTACGCTGGAGGGCTCGATTTCCGGCTCTTCAACCTCGGGTTCAGCTTCATCGTCGGCGAGCGGCCCTGAACCTCTATCCATGGCTTGAGTATCTTCGGTGTCGTCTTCCTCGTTTTGCTTATCTGCGGCCTCGCGGGCGGCGGCGATTGCTTCCCAGTCGAGGCGCTCGCGCAGTGAGGCTTCGATGTCTTTGGCGGAGACGAGATCTACGTTGTCCATAACGGCTATGTATGATTTCAAGAGATGTCGAAAGTCGGCGGCGAAGTCTTGTTTGGCTTTCTTTAGGGCCTCGTATGATTCGTTGGCCCGCTCGACTTTGGAGGAGGAATCAGCCAGTGTTTGTTGGGCGCGTTCGGTGGCTTCCTTTTTGGTAAGTTCCGCTTCGCGCTCCGCATTAGCCCGGACGTTTTCGGCTTCGCTGGATGCGCTTTCGCGCAGGTCGTTGGCGGCGGATTCGGCGTGGACGAGGGCTGACTGGATCGAGTCCTCCAGTTTTTCGAACTGCTCCAGACGCTCGCGAAGACTGGTGATCTCCTCCCGCATCCTAAGGTTTTCGGAGTAGGAACGTTCGAACTCGTCGGCGACGGTATCGAGGAAGTCGTCTACTTGATCCGCGTTGTAGCCGCGCATACTGTTCTTGAATTCCTTGCGCCGCACGTCTATAGGTTTCAAAGCCATGCTAGATCACCCCACAACAGGTTGTATAAAGATGTCGATTATCGTCGTCAATAGTCTCCGCGCTATCCAGAGCCCGAGTAAAGCGATTATCGGCGAGAGATCCAACCCGAATCCCCCGATCCGCAAAGGCGGGATGCTGCTCCGGATCGGCCCCAGTATAGGATCTGCAACTGCCCGGACCGCGTTGTAGATCGCCTGCATGAAACTGCTCGACGGATACCCCGGAAACCAATTGAAGAGTATAGAACCAATAATGAACGCGAGCAGGACGTAGTATGTGTAGGTAACGATACCTATCAACAATCCACTGATACTATAGTCGAACGTCTGAAGCAATCCCAGCATCACTTACCCAGACCTCGAGATTGTTCCGCCGCCGCATTTACACCATCGTAGACGGCCCCGACGAAGCCGGCTTTTTCCATCGCCACGAAGGCTGCAGCCGTAGTACCTCCGGGCGTCATGACTTCATCGCGAACCTGGTGGGCGCTCCGCTCCTGGAGCAGAACCGCCGTACCCTCGATAGTTCCTATTACCAACCGCCGGGCGACATCTCGCGGTATTCCTTCTCGAACTCCAGCCTGTATAAGCGCGTCTGCAAAAAGCGCCACGTAAGCCGGGCCAGAACCGTGCAACGCCGTTGCGGCATCGAATAGCCTCTCCGGCAGCTCCATCACCTCTCCGACGTAGCCGAACATGTCCATCAACATCGGCAAATATTCCTGTCCCGCCTCGTTTGCAGTGACCACTGCGGAGCCCAGTCCTACAGAGGCGCAGACGTTGGG
>JBARZO010000460.1:0-6685 GCA_049650165.1 Rubrobacteraceae bacterium | reverse complement strand
GTATAGGCTGGTCGTCGTACAGTGTGATCTCCGCGAAGATACCGGTCGAGGTATTTTCAGACCAGGACTGGTCGAAGAAGAAGTTGCCGACCCCGTAGAAGATCGGGCTCTTTTCGTAGACTTCGATACCCTTGATCCAGTGGGCATGCCCCCCGACGACGAGGTCCGCCCCCGCATCCACCGCTGCGTGCGCCAACTCCACCTGTCCCGGTTCGGGAGTAGCCAGATACTCCGTGCCCCAGTGAGGCATTACGAGGACGACATCTACCTCCGCCCGCAGTCGTTCTATGTCCTCCTTCATCACTTCTTCTCGAAGTGGCGCCGTCCCGGCTGAGTTATCGGTAGCCCAGGCCCATTCGTAGCCGGGGATGTCCAGGTAGCTAAGGACGCCCAGCTTCACCCCTCCGAGGTCGAAGACCATGGGTTCGCGGGCGGAAGACAGGTCCATCCCGGCCCCGCTGTAAGAAATACCGGCGCCTTCTAAGTATCGCTTTGTCTCTGAGATACCAGGGGCACCCGCGTCCAGAATGTGGTTGTTACCCAGGGTTGCGCCATCTATGCCAGCCTGATCCAGGATCGGCAACAGCCGCGGATCTCCGGTAAACGCTGTGCCCTCCGGGTGCCACACTGCATCCTCAACGACCGGGTTCTCCAGGTTCGCCAGCGTGAGGTCGGCGCTACTCAGGTACTTTCGAACCGCCCCGGCCCCTCCCCGGCGCTCGGCGGTGAACTCGTTGACGAACTCGGATGGGGCGTATGGGTTCGGCACCCGGGCGCGGCTGGTTATGGCAGCGTAGCCACCGTCCATCGGAAAGTCTATCCCCCGGCCCTGCTGGATCACCGCATAGCTCTGCCCACGGTCGAGCACCACGTCCCCACCGACCACTACGCGCTGGAGTTTCTCCAGATCCGGTGCCTCCGCACTTTCCGGCGCTAGCGGGTAACCCTCGATGCTGGCTTCGTCCGCCGCGAGCAGCGCCTGACCGTCTACGGCGAGCGCCTTGACCTGTGGCGTAACCGCTTCCCAGGGCACGAGTCCTATCGCCGCCGGTTTTCGGCTCACATGGTCTACGACTGCGGCGGCGGAGTCGAAGCTGCTCAAGTCGGGGTCTTCCAGCAACCCTGCGGCCACCTCCCGGTAGTCCTGCGGCACGGCGAGCCCCCGGACCCGGGACAGCCTGCCCGTACCCATGGTTTCCTGTCGGGAGGTGAGGTGCGCGACAGGAACCAGGTGGCTGCGGGATCCTGGGCGAGAGGCTTGCGCGGTCCTCCCGGAGCTTTCAGAGGTAGTTTCTTCTGGCTGGTACCCGGCATCTTCCAGGTCTCCGGGTTGAGTTTCTTCGAGTTGGGACCTGGCTTCTTCGGTTCGTGTCTGGTCAGCCGGGTCTTGCTGCTCCGCGGAGCACGAACCCAGCAGCGCGAGAAAAGCCAGTACGGCTATCAGCGCGGTAACAGTCCGTAAGTAGGACGTTCGCTTCAGAATGTGTTACCCCCAGTTGCCAGGCTGCTACGGCAACATAACTCTACCAGGAAGCGCCGAAACCCCGCCCGCGATGTCCAAAGGGACCGCCTTGACAGATACTACGGGCAGGTCAAGAATGCTTGCAAGAAGGAGTGACGAACAACGTTTGGGGAGGTAGCGTGGCGGATATGGATCTTCTGGACGGCGTAACTTCGGAGGTCGTGGATACCTCCAGGCTCGAAACGCATCTCCTGGCAAGTGGGCCGGAGGAGCACCCGCCCCAGCCAATGGTCTCCCAGATGCGCGCCGTACTCGACGCCTAAGCCGAAGGTGGCGGAAGCTACCGCGAGGAGGTCATCACCGATTGCGGCCACACTCCACACGTTGAGAAACCCGACGAGTTCCGGCGACTGCTCTCCGGCTTTCTGGAGGAGGTTTCCTGAAATATGGAGCTCGTGCCCGTCGGAGAAACGCCCGCGAGACATCGGCAACCCGAGCAAAATCAGGACGGCTACAGCTAATACAAACATCCGTATGCGAAGGATGTTCGAGAGGCTTTGCCTCTCCCTCAAAACCCGGCTGACCGTGGATTACCTGACTTTACCAGGAGTTCGCCGGCGAGGTTGTTTCGCTCCGGCTGGAGACGCCGTTTCCGCAGTGGAAGGGGAACTTCGAGGAGGTTCGTGTAGAAGGCGCGGCTCTGGTGTGAGATATTGGACTATAGCCGAGAGAGCAGTTTGGATCTCGTTTCAGGGGGGATGAGATGACGGAAGAGTTTGGAGAACGCGCGAACGGGGCGACGGGGCTGCCGGAGGACACCGTCTGGGTCCGGTTTACGTTCGTGGACCACGCGGGAATCCCGAAGGCCAAAGCCGTCTATCGTGACAGTTTCGCCAGCAGGGCGGAGGCCGGAGTCGGCCTCGCAACGGGGGTGCTTGCCTTGGACCCGAGCGGCGCGCTACAGGCAGACTCGGGGCTGAGCCCGGTGGGGGAGATCCGTCTGATCCCGGACCTTTCGAGCCTCACCGAACTGCCTTTCGCCCGGGGTCAGGCGATGGTCTGCTGCGACATGACGGAGCCGGACGGTATTACGCCCTGGGAAGGCTGCCCTCGTGGAGCACTCCGGCGCACTGTGGGGCGTCTGGCGGATAGAGGCTACCGGTCGTTCGCCGCTTACGAGGCCGAGTTCTACGTCTGGAACTCTGAAGGACCGACGGATCAGACGCCCTACGCCGGGAGCTACGCCCTTACCGCGACGGCCGACTTCGTTGCCGAACTGGCGGAGACACTTGAAGGTATGGGTATTCGGCCCCAGCAGGTCCACGCCGAGGTGGGTCCCGGAAACCTGGAACTCTCCGTGGAAGAGGCGGAGACTCTGGCGGCGGCGGACCGGCGCGTGCTGGTGCTGGAGACGATCCGGGGTGTGGCCCGTCGTCTGGAGCTGGGGATCACGATGGCGCCGAAGCCGTACCTGGAAGGTGCGGGGAACGGCCATCACGTCCACCTGAGCGTCTACGACGAGGACGGCGCCCCGGTCCTCTTCGACGGTTCGGGAATGTTGAGTGAACGCGGTGCGGGTTTCGTGGGCGGCCTGATCCATCACCTCCCCGCCCTCATGGCGTTTACCGCCCCGTCGCCCAACTCCTATCAACGCCTGGGACCCGGCGTCTGGGCTTCGGCCTACGCCTGCTACGGACCGGACAACCGGGAAGCCGCGGTGCGCATTTCCTCGCCGATGTCCGGCGCCGAGGCCGCGACTTCCACTGTCGAATTCAAACCGTCCGACGTCACCTCAAACCCCTACCTCGCCCTGGCCGCGCTGCTCTCCGCCGGGATGGATGGCATGGACCGTGGCCTGGAACCCGGAGAGCCTATCCTGGTAGACCCGGCCACTATGGGCGACGGCGAGCGCGACGCCCTGGGTATCGAACCATTACCGGCCTCCCTGGACGAAGCCCTGGATGACCTGGAAGAGGACGAATTCTTCGTGGAAGCGCTGGGTGAGCCGGTCGTGCGCACCCATCTGGCCGTCGCCCGCGCCCAGGCTGAAACCGCCCGGCAGCTCGCGCCGGAAGAGGTGGCCGCCACAGCCGCCATCCTCTACTAATGTTCTCGGAGGCAGTAGACCTCCTGGACGTACCCGTGGTGGACAACCATTGCCACGGGATACTGCGCTCCGGGACTTTCGAAGATCTCGTAGGCTGGCGACGGGCCTTTACTGAGTCCGCGGACCCGGGGATGCCCCGCGAGCACGTAGCCAGCACGGCTTTCTACCGGCGCTTGGTCTGTACTCTAGCCAACTTCCTCGACTGTGAACCCGACGAAGAAACCGTACTCGACGCCCGCGCTAAAACCGACTCCAGAGAACACGCCGCCGCCCTACTACAGGCGGCCAACATCGAGGCTCTCGTCCTCGACACCGGATACCCGCCACCCGAAGACGTGCTGCCGTCCTCCGAACTGGCGGAGCTGGCCGACTGCCGCGTCGCTCCCATGCCGCGCCTCGAAATACTCATGGAGAAGCTGTTAGTCGAACACCCCTCTCTCGAAGAAACGAAAGAAGCTCTTCGCGCCGAACTCGACGACATCCGCGGTAAGGGCTACGTGGCGCTAAAGAGTATCGTCGCCTACCGGACGGGGTTGGACATAGCGGAATGGCCGGTGGACGAGGCGGAAACCGCGTTCCGCGAGTACAAGGAAGCCTCCGCGGACGGCCCGGCCCGGCTAGCCCACAAGCCGCTGCTGGACACCCTGTTGCACGTCGCGTTCGAGGAGGCCGCCCAACAGGAGGTGCCGGTCCAGTTCCACGTCGGCTACGGCGACGTGGAGACGGACATCCGGCTCGGCAACCCGCTGCACCTGCGGGCGGTGCTTCAGAAGCCGGAGTACCGAAACATGTCCGTGGTGTTGCTGCACGAGTGCTACCCGTACACTCGGGAAGGCGCCTACCTGGCCGCCGTCCACGAGAACGCCTACCTGGATCTCTCCTACGGCATCCCGCTACTCGGCTACGGCGAAATGCTCGCCTTCACGCGGGCGGCGCTCGGCGTGGCCCCCGCTTCCAAGCTCCTCTACAGCTCTGACGGCATAGGCGCACCGGAGCTGCACTGGATATCCGCCCTCGACGGAAGACGCGTGCTCGGCGAAGTGCTGAGGGAGATGGCAGTTATCGGAGAGCTTTCCCTATCCGAAGCCGAGACGGTTGGTGAGGAAGTGCTGCGCCGCAACGCGACGCGCCTGTACCAGCTGTCTTGAGAATAGACGAGAGCTTCGACGGTCCGTTGTTGTAGAGGTTGGAAAGGAGCAACGTGGAAGAGCTATCGCAGACTGCCCAGCGGATACTGGACTCCCAGCCGTTCAGCGGACTGATAGGGGCGAAGCTCGCTAAATTCTCGGAGGGGGAGGCCGTGCTGGAGATAACGATCAGGGAAGAGCTAATGCAGCAGAACGGTTTCGTCCACGGTGGCGTCGTCAGCTACGCTGCTGACAATGCCCTCACGTTCGCCGGAGGTTCGGCGCTAGGACCCGCCGTGCTGACCTCTGAGTACAAGATCAACTACCTCAAGCCGGCCAGGGGCGAGCTACTCCGCGCGAGGGCCGAGGTGATCCAAGCCAGCAAGCGGCAAGCCGTGTGCCGCTGCGAAATCTTCGCCGTCGGCGAGGACCAGTCGGAAATGTTGTGCGCCGTCGCCCAGGGAACTATCGTGGCTGTAGCGACCGAGGGCGCCTTCGATTTCTGGGAGAACGAAGAAGACGAGGAGTGGGACACGGCGGCCAAGGAGTAGCTGATTTTGGAGGAGGTCTACTACGAGCGTTCGCTACCTGTCCAGGTAGAGAGAGTCGAAAAGCTCCCCTTCGCCGCCGAACCTGTCCTGCGACCGCAACGCGCCGTATCTTTGGAGTTTCCGGAACTCTTTCTCCTCCCGGTAGTCCTCGTAAACTCGTGTCATCTCCCGAAAGAACTCGCTGTAACCCATTTCTCGTTCCTTCGCCAGCTCCTCAAACTTACTCTTCACCTCCGCTGGAACCGAGAAGCTGAGTATTTCCGTTTTCCTGCTGCTCATCTTTAAAGTGCTCCTTCTAAAGGTGCCGGTGCGACGATAGTCGGAGCAAAGGAGTCTAGCGCGGGACCGGCTCTATCTGCTCCATCTCCCCGATTTCCTTCTTGTCGTTGATCGTGCGGTAGAGGTCCGATGCGAGCTGTCCGTTTAGCCAGAACTCTGGGCCTGTGCTGAAGACCTTCGCAAGCCGCAGCGCCGTCGAGGGCGTGATGCGCCGCTTGCCGTTCACGATCTCGTTTACCCGCACGTAGGGAACCCGTATCCGGGTCGCCAGCTCGGTTTGCGTCATCCCCAGCGGTTTCAGGAACTCCTCCAGCAGCAATGGTCCCGGCGGGGTGGGAGCCCGATTCTTCGGTATGCGCAATCCTTTTATCTCAGTGGTAGTCAACTAACGCAACTTCTCCGTCGCTTACTTCGGCGTGTACTCACGTATCCTATCTCGCTCTACGATCCAGAGCCGGCCGGATAGTTCCTCTTGCTCCGATGCCTGTAGCAAGACTCGAACACGATCCCGGATGGTTTCTAGCTCTATCGGGTGTGGAACCCGCAGCACGACAATGCCGGCGTAACGTTCCGGCGGGAACCTCAGCACGTTGGAGAAATCTAGGTCGAGCGTGACCAGCACCCGTCCTTCCGTCCTGCAAACCTCGATCAGGCTGCCATCGCTCGTGCCGCCGAGATCCTGCTCGGAGACAGTCGCTACATCGTGTCCGGCCTCGCGGAAAAGCTCGATGGCCCGGTTGCCCAGGTTCTCGTCGAGCTTTACCTTCAAGCCAGACGTTCAAGAGGTACGTCTATGAACCGCTCCCGGCTCATCTCGGCCCCGTAGGCCACGCAGGCTAGTACGTCCTCCCGTGAGAGCTGCGGGTACTCTTCCAGGATCTCCTCGATGGAAGTTCCGGCGGAGAGCAGATCCAGCACAAGAGAGACCCAGATACGAGTCCCCCGGATGCAGGGTTTGCCGAAGCACACCCTGGGATCTATGGAAATTCTCTCCAACAACCTGTCGCGTTCCACAGTCCTCCTACGGTCCAGCCATGTGCAAAGTGATTTTACTATCTAGCATCTCAACCATAGCGAGAAGTTACGAACGTATCAACCTTATCTCTGCCTCCATATCGAGCTCTTCCCAGGCCCGAGCCGCAGTCAGCACCGGCAGTTC
>JBARZO010000459.1:0-2784 GCA_049650165.1 Rubrobacteraceae bacterium | reverse complement strand
AGAGGGGGTGCCGGTGAGTTTGGACGGGGAAGAATTGCCGTTGGTGGAGCTTATCGGCAAGTTGGACCCGGTCGCGGGCGAGCACGGGGTTGGAAGGATCGACATGGTCGAGGACCGGCTCGTGGGTATAAAGAGCCGCGAGATCTACGAGGCCCCAGCAGCCACGGCTATCATTCAGGCTCATAAGGAACTCGAAACCCTGACGCTCACGAAAGACGTGCTCCGTTTCAAAGCGCAGGTCGAGCAGCGCTACGCCGAACTCACCTACGACGGACTCTGGTTTACGCCGCTAAAGGTCGCGCTCGACGCTTTTGTCGAGGAGACACAGAAAACCGTTACCGGCACCGTGCGGCTGAAGCTGTACAAAGGCTCCAGCGTCGTAGTCGGACGGACCGCGCCTAAAGCGCTCTACAGCAAAGACCTTGCCACCTATGACCCCGGCAGTACCTTCGACGAGTCGGCTGCGGCGGGTTTCATCGCGCTGTGGGGGCTTCCGGCCCGGCAGTGGGCCAGCATCCACGGTGGCATCGAGCAGGAGCCCTCTGTAAAGTAAGTAACCTACTGTCGGGCGAGAGTAGCTTCTTTTTGTCGCTCTATCGCTTCTAGCGCTGCGGGTTCGTGGCGGTCGAACTTCGGCTAGCTCTATAGGGACTGCATCGTGGAAGCGGGCGTACAGGTAGATCTCACCCAAGTGGGCTATCTCTGGTGATTCGAGGTACTTCGCTCACGGACACCAGCGAGGCTCTCTGTGCCGCTGCGTTGCACTCTACCTCCGCACTTCTTGTTCGAAATTACTCTTACACTATTCCGCTCTATCAGTAATTGTTATTATCGGCATCGTGCCCGCAGAACTTGAACCCCGCCGTGAACGCGACCTCATTATGATGCGCCGCGCCTTGCTGACCGCCGAGAAGGCCGCCGAGAAAGGAGAAGTACCTGTCGGGGCCGTGGTCGCCCGCGGAGACGAAGTTCTCGCAACGGCTGCCAACGAGCGCGAGAGCCTGCAAGACCCAACAGCCCACGCTGAACTCTTAGCCTTGCAAAGAGCCGCCTCGAGAACAGGGAGCTGGCGTCTCACCGGTTGCACGCTCTATTCGACCCTCGAACCCTGCCCTATGTGCGCCGGAGCCGCCCACGCCGCCCGAATCTCCCGCCTCGTCTACGCCGCCCCGGACCACAAGGCCGGATACGCCGGCAGTCTCCACGATCTCCCGGGGGATTCCCGACTAAATCACACCTTTCCCTCCGAAAGCGGTCTGCTAGAGGACGAAGCCGCCGAAATACTCCGAAACTTCTTCAAAATTCGTCGGAAAACCCGCTAGAATGTACCCGGTTGCCCGCCGGGAAACCATTAAACAAGAGCCTGAAGTTACAATTTAGATTAACCGTAAACTAAAAGTAAAGAGTACGACCGAAGTGTAAACTAATGGTCGAGGCAGGTCTTTCTACCTAAACGTAAAGGTACGCGATTTGCGGGAAATTCTGCTTTTCTCCGGTTTTCAGAAAATTTCTTGAAAAAAATTTCTGGCCTTCCGGGCGAAGCTCAATACCCCGGGAAATGCGGGGTTTGACGCTTTAACGTTGCTTCAACCTGATGTTAAGGTCCAATTAGCGGGTATTGCAAACCGAAAATGTGGTGTGCTAGGTTTCTGCACTACCAGATGTGGTGTTGATCGTCACGGGGGTTATTGCGTTGCAGTGTCCGTATTGTGATTTTGAGGATACGAAGGTTATAGATTCGCGGCTTTCGGAGACGAAGGACGCTGTTCGCCGTCGGCGGGAGTGTCTCACGTGCGAGAAGCGCTTTACTACGTACGAGCGTCGGGAGCCTTTGAAGCTCATGGTCATAAAGCGTGATGGTGAGCGAGAGGTATTCGACCGGGACAAACTTCAGATCGGTCTTGCCAGGGCTTGTGCCAAGCAGCGGGTGTCGGATGAGGAAGTAGAGTTGATCGTTGACGAGGTCGAGGCCGAGTTGCGCGAGCGGCGGCGTCACGAGGTAACCTCGCGGCGCATCGGGGACATGGTACTGTTCCGTCTCCGGCGGCTCGACATGGTGGCGTATCTCAGGTTTGCCTCGGTCTATCGGCAATACACGGATGTGGATCAATTCCGGTCCGAACTGGTGAAGTTGGCCGGTTCCGGGATCGGCAATAGTAGGTAGCAAGCAATAAGTAAGTAGTGGGAAGAGCAAACTTCCGCAGTAGAATATAGGGGAGGATCATTTATGGAAGTAGATCGTAGTAGGCGGCTGGATGATATTGAGCTTTCGGAGAACGCATTAGCGGTTCTTAAAAAGCGTTACCTCAAGAAGAACGAGGCGGGCGAGGCCATCGAAGAGCCTATAGATATGTTCCAGCGCGTGGCGTCGAACATCGCCGAGGGCGAGTACCGCTTCAAGGAGGGCGAAGAGGCCGAGGCTCTGTACGAAGAGTCCAAAGAGAAGTTCCTCCAGATGATGCTCTCCCGGAAGTTCATGCCCAACTCACCGACCTTGATGACCGCCGGGCGTGAGATGCAGCAGCTTTCGGCGTGCTTCGTGTTGCCGGTCGAGGATTCGATAGACGGTATCTACGACACACTCAAGCACCAGGCGATCATTCACAAGAGCGGCGGCGGTACGGGTTTCGGCTTCTCGCGGCTGCGTCCGAAGAATGATCTGGTGAAAAGTACGATGGGCGTTTCGAGCGGTCCGGTTTCGTTCATGGCGATTTACGACGCTTCGACGGACAAGATCAAGCAGGGCGGGACCCGGCGCGGGGCGAACATGGGCATCCTGCGGGT
>JBARZO010000458.1:0-2963 GCA_049650165.1 Rubrobacteraceae bacterium | reverse complement strand
CCCAGCGGGTCGCCGACTGCGCGGTGCTGGTGGTCCACGCCCAAGACCCTATACAAGTAGTTACCGAGAGAGTCTGGCGCCGGGGCGAAAAGGAAGACATCCCGCACATGGTCGTTGTAAACCACCTGGACCGGGAACGAGCGGATTTCGGCGCCGTCGTCGAGCAGCTCCGCGAGAAATTTGGGACGGCGGTCGTGCCGCTGAACCTTCCGATAGGACGTGAGTCAGACTTCAAGGGTGTCTACGGGCTCCTCAGTGGCATCGCCTTCGTGGACGGGGAGCAGACAGAGGAGATCCCCGCCGGGATGGAGGACGAAGTAGATATAGCGAAAGTCCAGCTCTTCGAGGCCATCGCCGAGAGCGACGACACCCTGCTAGAGAAGTACCTGGAAGGCGAGGAATTCACCACCCAGGAGGCGTTCGAGGGAATAAGGAAGGGCATCGCGGACGGGCTCATTATCCCGGTACTCGCGGCGAGCGGGGAGAAGATGATCGGGGTTGACCGGATCCTGGACGTGATCGCCGGGAGCGCCCCGAGTCCCACGGACCGCTCCCAGTGGGTCGACGAATCCGGCGAGGAGATCCCCTGCGACCCGGACGGGCCTTTCTCGGCTTACGTCTTCAAGACCTACGTGGACCCGTTCGCCGGACGCCTGAGCGCGCTGCGCGTCGTGAGCGGCCGCTGCCGTTCGGACGAGGCGCTCCTCAATCCTCGCACCGGCTCCCAGGAACGGCTCGGCGGCATCTCGCACATGATGGGCAAGGAGCGCGAACCCACCGACGAGGCCGTGGCGGGGGATATTATCGCCATCACCAAACTCAAAGACACCAACACCTTCGACACGCTCTGCAAGCCGGACAAGGAAATAATCTACGAGCTGGTAGAACTGCCGGAGCCGACAACGGCTTTCGCGGTTGGGGCGAAAGCGCGGGGCGAGGAAGAGAAAGTTTTCGAGGCTATCCGGCGCGTCGTGGATGAAGACCCTTCGCTAAAGCTGGAGCGCTCACCGGCTACGGGGGAGGACGTCCTCTCCGGCCTGGCCCAGATGCACGTGGAGCTTGCGCTGGAGCGGATAAATAATCGCTACGGGGTTGAGGTCGAGGCGCGCGCCCCAAAGGTGCCGTTTCTGGAGACGATCACGGGCGAAGCCCAGTCCCAGGGCCGCTACAAGAAACAAACCGGCGGCCGCGGACAGTTCGGCGACTGCCACATCGAGGTTACGCCACTGCCCCACGGCTCGGGTTTCGAGTTCGAGAATGCCATTGTCGGCGGCTCCATCCCACGCCAATTCATCCCGGCGGTCGAGAAAGGCGTGATCGAAGCCATGTCCGAAGGAACCATCGCGGGCTACCCGGTCGTGGACGTGAAAGTGCGTCTCTACGACGGCTCCCACCACTCGGTAGACTCTTCGGAGAACGCGTTCAAAGTCGCTGGTTCCATGGCCTTCAAGGACGCGGTAGAGAAGTCAAATCCGGTTCTTCTGGAACCCTTCGTCAAGGTTGAGGTGCTCGCCCCGACCGAACTCGTTGGCGACATCATGGGTGACCTCTCGGGCCGCCGCGGTCGTCCGATGGGCATGGAACAGCGCGGTGAGCGCCAGGTCATACAGGCCGAGGTGCCGCAAGTCGAAATGCTCACCTACGCCCGCGACCTACGCTCCCTGAGCGGGGGCCGGGCCAACTTCCACGTCGAGCACGGCCACTACGAAGAGGTGCCGCCTAACCTGGTGGACAAAGTCCTCGCCGCCAACGCTGAAGAAGTGCAAGAGAATGTTGTCTAGACGAAAGTTCTCCGTCTAACCCTATCCAATACTCGGCGCCGAGATCTCGGCGCCGACCACCTTTCACACCCACGGCTATGAAGCGTCAATGTCCCGTTTGGAAACCGTTGAAAGATACTCTGTAGTACGAGAATTCATATTGATCTTCAATGTAACGTCGTAAGATCAAGACGTAGCATTTTGTTGGAATGTGTATTGTCGTAGACGGTCCTGTGGGCCGAGAGGAGATGCCCGGATGAGGGTGCCGATCCGCCAGTGGCTATTATTAATTGGTTCTATCTTAGTGACCACTTTCGCTGTGGTGAGTCCTGTTTCAGCCCACGAAAAATGGTTCCAGGAGACTTCGGGGTTTCCATTGCGCTGGGATTTGTTCTTCCGTCCTCTACCGCTAGTGCTCGTGACGGGAGGCTTGGTAGCTACCCTATTGGCCGTTGTTTTGTGGCGCAGGTGGAGACAGGGGCTCGTACCCGGACCTGAAGCCTTTGGTTCGTCTGAGAGCCTCCGGGCTGTGTTCTACGGTCTCGTTCCGCTCATTCTCGGGGTTCACGTGGCGGTGCCGTTGCTCGTGAGCGGGGTGCAGGGAGAGCTTTTTAGTCCGAACAACGAGCTTCCGGGAGTGTGGGCAAACTTTCTCGGTTTCGCGGAGACAATGGTGGCGCTTTCGTTGTTCTATGGGGCGTTCACCCGCATAGCAGCCGGTGGTTTGGCGGGGCTCTGGGTATTTGGGATCTTTCTTCTTGGGCCACAAGCGATGTTGGACAACGCGCTGTACCTGGGCTTTGCGGCTTTCTTCTTTCTGGCGGGACGCGGTCCCTACTCGGTAGACCGGATGTTGCTGCCGCGTTTGGAGCCGCCGGAAAGTTCGGCCCGGTACGCGATACCGGCCCTGCGCATCGGGCTCGGTGTGAGCTTTCTGGTGGTGGCGTTCACCGAGAAGCTCGCCAATATTCCGCTCGGGCTCGCTTTTCTGCAGAACTACCCGCTCAACTTCGCCGCCGGGCTGGGGTTCCCGATCTCGAATGAGGTCTTTGTGCTCTTTGCGGGCTCCGTTGAGTTCCTGATCGGCCTCTGGCTCATACTTGGTATCTTTCCGCGAGAGATCGTCGTACTCGCCCTGGGACCCACCAACCTCACGCTCACGGTTTTTAGCTGGACGGAGTTGATCGGCCATCTTCCTATATA
>JBARZO010000457.1:0-18862 GCA_049650165.1 Rubrobacteraceae bacterium | reverse complement strand
AGGTTATGTTCAACTTTCCGTTTGTCAGCTCATGCCCATCGTTCTCGAGCGTAATGTCCAGTGCCTGGGTGAGTTTGCCCGGGCCATTGCAGAGGTCGAAGTCGCGTCCGCGGCGCTCGATCATGGTCTCCTGACTCTCGATGGGTTCTAGGGCTCGGATCAGAACCGCGCTCCCGACGCCTTCCTCTTCGCACACCGCGTTGATAAGGTGGTGAATGCCATAGGAGAGGTAGACGTAGGCGAGTCCAGGACTGCCGAAGATTGTGCGGTTGCGCATCGTCGGTCCCTTGTAAGCGTGGCACGCCGGGTCTTCAGGCCGGTAGGCCTCAGTCTCAACGATAATACCGGAGGTCCGACCTTCAGGTGAGTCATGAACGAGGATACACCCGAGCAAGTCTACCGCCACCTCCCGAGGGTCCCGGTCGTAGAAATCAGTCTTTAGAACATTTTCAGAGATTCTTGCTCTCCGGTGAGGTCTGTTATGCGGCGAGATAGCTCGTCAAGGTCGAGGCCGGCTTCAGAGCGAATGGAGGATTTCAGCAGCGGCCTAACCTGGCCGATCTGCATCTGCAACTCCCTGAGAAGCTCTACCGTTCCGCTCTCAGCTCCAACCATGTCCCGCAGGATGGTGGTCTCGGTCCGCCCGGCGACCAGCGGCTCGGGGATGTTCTCAACGTACACTAGAGTACGACGTCCACTACCCCGATCCTCCTCGATGGGCACCAGGGCGACGATCCTATCGGAGCGCACGAACTTACCGAAGCCTAGGGAAATCAGCCTATCCGGTACGATTTTCATAGAGAAATTCTAACAGAGCGCGTCCCTTGCAAAAACGCTATATTTGGCGGCGTGAGTTTGCTCGGAAAAACTAAGCGTCTAGCGGGTGAGAACATCGAGCTCCGTCGGCACGTACGCGAGAACTATTCGCTGTACGCCCGTTGGTACGGAGACGCGGAGATCTGGCATCTTACTAGTTGGACCTCTGCGCCCATAAGCCAATCCACAGTCGAGCGACTCTTCGATGAGCGCGAGAAATCCATCACGGATGACTCTTTCGCCATACACGCGCGGGGGCTCCGCGAACCCATCGGTGTAATAAGCCTCATGAACATCAGCGAGGCCAACTCATCTGCGGATCTGTCCGTGATCCTCGGCCCCTCCGAAGAACGCGACCAGGGATACGGGGCCGACGCGATCCGTACCATTCTCAACTACGCCTTCGGAAAATTGAATCTACACCGCGTCGGCCTGAGCGTCTTCGAATTCAATGAGCCGGCAATCGCAACCTACGAGAAGCTCGGTTTCCAAAGGGAGGGCCGCTACCGGGAAGCGGTTAAACGTGAAGAAGCGTTCCGCGACGCCATTCTGATGAGCATTCTCCAAATGGAGTGGAATGACTAGCCTCTGACCCGGGCGCCAAACTCTTTCTCTAAAAGCTCCACGATATATCCGACCTCTGCATCCACCGTCTCGTCGGTGAGCGTTTCCTCGCCCTGGAACGTAAAGCTGAGCGCTAGACTCTTTTTACCCTCCGGCACCTGGGAACCCTCGTAGACGTCGAAGATGCGGGCCTCGTTTAGTAGCGGACTCGGCAAAGACTTTACGGCCTCGATCAGCGCGCCAGCCCGGATTTCGTCATCCACAACGACCGCCAGGTCGCGGACGACCGCCGGTACATTAGTAAATAACTCGAACCGCGGCTCTGCCTCCGGCTCGCAGAGCGCCAGGTCCAGCTCCAGGGCTGCGACCGGCCATCCCTCCAGGCCAAACTTCTCGGCGGCTTCCGGGTGGATCTCCCCAACCCAGCCAGCTTCAGCGTTTCCGACCATCACCCTGGCCGAGCGTCCCGGATGCAAGAAAGGTTCTTTGTACGCCTCGAACGTTGCTCCCGGCATCAGTCGCTCGACGATGCCTTTGGCCTCAAAAAAGCCGGCGCGCCGCTCGGGTGAGTTCCAACCGGTGGGCTGTATGGTCCCCGCGAGTACCGCCGCGACCTTCGAAGTTTCCTCTACACCCAGCAGCCCGGATGCGTTTTCAGGGTTCGACACCGCACCCGTGAAACGAAACCGGGTCGCCATCTCTTTGTCCTCTGGGGGGTTGGCGGAAAAAACACTCCCCAGCTCGAACAGGGAGCCTCCCCGGATGCCGAACGAGCGGTTACGGGCAGCGGCGTCGAGCAATCGTGGTAGCAGCGTAGTGCGGAGCTTGCTGCCTTCCTGGCTCAGAGGGTTTTGAATTTCAACCAAAACTCCGTTGCTCTCCGTGCCGAGGTCTTTCCACCACCGACGTGGTCCGAAGGGATAGGTGATAGCCTCGGAAAGCCCCAAGTCCGAGAGCAGCCGGCGCAGGAGACGGGTCTCACGCTGCTGGGTGGTCAGGCTGCCGGGCTGCGGGACTCTAGGTAGTTCTTCCGGAACGCGATCCAGGCCAACCATCCTCCCGACCTCTTCTATGAGATCCGCCTCCCGTCTCAAGTCCCGGCGGAAAGTAGGCACCTTCGCTATCAAGCTGTCATCTTCCTCGCTCCGGATCTCACATCCCAACGAGTCCAGTATGCCGGTCGCCTCATCTTCTTTTACGGTCATGCCGAGCAGAAGCTCTGCGCGATCCAGACGCAGCGCAACCTCCCACGGCTCGACCGGCTCCGGATAGTGGCTGAGCGTGTCATCAGCGGCCCGCCCTCCGGCATGCTCCGTCAACAACCCGGTGACCCGGTCCATCGCGTAGTCCACCATGTTCGGGTCCAGGCCGCGCTCGAAGCGCCCCGAGGCGTCGGTACGGATGCCGAGCCTCTGCGAGGTCTCCAGGATGTTGCGACCGTCGAAGTTGGCTACCTCTAGCAGCAGGTCTGTCGTGCCATCCCCGACCTCGGCGTCTTCTCCGCCCATCACCCCGGCGATGGCCCGTCCCCGCTCCTCGTCCGCGATCACGAGCATATTCTCTTCTAGCTCACGCACGGAGCCGTCTAGAAGCGTTATCTTCTCTTCCGGACGTGGCCGGCGGACAACGATACCGCCAACGATCTTCGCGGCGTCGAAGGCGTGAATGGGTTGGCCGGTTTCGAGCATGACGTAGTTGGTCGCGTCCACGATAGCGTTGATCGGACGCATCCCGGCGGCGAAAACCTTTCGCCGGATATCCAGGGGAGACTTTTTTCCCGCAGCCACGCCCGAAACCCGGCGCAAGTCGTAGCGCGAGCAAAGATCAGTATCCTCGACCCGTAAACCATAAGCGTTTGTGGACTCTCCACCCGCCTCGAAGTGCGGCTCGGGGATGCGGAAATTCGTACGGAGGATTGCGGCGAGTTCGCGGGCGATGCCGATCATACCCATCAAGTCCGGTCGGTTCGGGGTTATCTCTATGTCCAGCACCGCTTCGCCGACCGGGAAGTACTCCTCTACCGGCTTGCCGACCTCGTACGACTCTTCCAGCAATAGTATCCCGGTGTGTTCTTGTGAGATGCCAAGCTCGCGCTCGCTCATCATCATCCCGTAGGATTCGAGACCTCGCAGCTTCGCCTTCTTGAGCTTGGTTCCGTCGGCCATGACACTGCCGGGCAGCACGACCGGTATGCGGGCGCCCTGGTAGGGGTTGGGGGCACCGGCGACTATCTGAACCTCTTCCCCCCCGAGGTCGACCTTCGCCACGTTGAGCCGATCGGCGTTGGGATGAGGCCCGAACTCCAGCACCTCTCCCACAACGACTTCGCCTTCCAACACGCCGAACCGCTCGACGCCTTCTACTTCCTGGCTGTGGAGCGAGAAGACTTCCGCGAGCTCTTCGACCGAAAGGTCGAAGTCGACATACTCACGGAGCCAACTTATTGGAACGCGCAAAAGTTTACCTCTCTAGAGACTAAAACTGGCTAAGAAAACGGAGATCGCCCTCGAAGAACATGCGGAGGTCCGGGATGCCATATTTGACCATCGCCATCCGGTCGGGTCCCATCCCGAAAGCGAAGCCCGTATATTTCTCTGAATCGTAGCCGACCTCTTCGAGCACCGCAGGATCAACCATTCCGGAGCCGAGCATCTCCAGCCAACCACTGCCCTTGCAGACCTTGCATCGCGGATCCTCCCCGCCACATACAAAGCAACTCACGTCCAACTCCACGCTCGGCTCCGTAAACGGGAAGAAGCCCGGCCTCAAACGAACTCCGACTTCCTCGCCGAACACGTGGCGGGCCATAGCGGCCAGAGTGCCTTTGAGGTGCGCGAGCGTAAGTCCTTTGTCTATGGCTAGACCTTCGATCTGGTGGAACATCGGCGTGTGGGTCGGGTCCGAATCTCTCCGGAAGGTCTTGCCCGGCACTATCACGTAGATCGGGGGCTCCTGAGAGAGCATGGTCCGCACTTGAACCGGTGACGTATGGGTTCTCATAACCAATCCCTCATCCACAAAGAAAGTGTCATGCTCGCTACGCGCCGGATGCCCCGGAGGAATATTCAGCGCCGTGAAGTTGTAGTAGTCGGTCTCGACCTCCGGCCCTTCGGCGACCCGGTAGCCCAGACCGACGAAGAAGTCCACAACATCGTCGATCACCCGGAGCGTCGGATGCAAACTCCCCTTCGGATACGGCACGCCGGGGAGCGTAACATCGACAGCTTCTTCCCTAAGCTGAGCTTCGCGTTCGACCGAGCCGAGTTTACTGGCGCGAGCTTCGAGAGAGGCCTCTATGCTGCGCGAGGCAAGGTTTGATGCCCGACCGACCTCTTTGCGTTCCTCGGGCGACAGCGTGCCGATGCTTTTCTTGATCTCCGTAAGCTCCGCCGAACGACCGAGAAATTTCACCCGTAACTTCTCCAGCTCGGCTGTTGAGCCCGCCGCGTCTATGGCGGAGATGGCCTCGGATTCTAGCCCTTGTATGCGCTGTGTAACCGACATCTTGGCGGCTATGGTAGCACACGCATATACGCCTCGTAGAGCAGTATAGAGGCTGCCACCGCGGCGTTCAGGGACGAGGCTTCCGACGGTATCTCCATAGCCCGTTCACAAGCCGCAGCGACCTCCTCTGGCAAGCCCGCCCCCTCCGAGCCGATCACCACTACGAGCTTGCCGAAAGGCATTTCCCGCGGAGTAGACTCACCCCCCAGAACAGCCGCAATCGTCACAAAACCCGAAGCTCTCGCCGATTCTAGAAACCCCAGGCTCTCAACCTCGCGCGCCACCAGGGCGTGAAAGATAGAGCCCATCGTGGCCCTAACGGTCTTGGGATTGTAGAGGTCGGCGCAACCGCCCGAAAGCGCGACTCCCGCCCCGAAAGCGTGAGCCGCCCGGATAGCCGTCCCGACGTTCCCCGGGTCCTGAACGCCGTGCAGAAGAACGATCCGGTCGTAGGAAGATATAAGTTCTTCCCCGGAGATGTCCAGGAAAGGAAAGACCCCGACCGGGCCGGTCGGGGTTGTAAGCGTCGAAAGCCGACGAATATCGTCTGGTTTTTCGAAGGTCTGCCGGGGCGGCTCGGGGGATTCTTCTATGAGCGTTCCACCCTCGGCCAGGAACAACCTCTCGATCTCCCGGTACTTTTTCTGCTGGAGCTTCGCCGCGCGTTTGAGGGAAATATCCCGCAGAGCTCCAAGATCTTCGTGGCTCATGGAACGCTAATGGTGGCTCTAGCTCTGCTCCTCTTCGGAGTCACTTGCTTTGGCGGCCTTGTCTACATCCCCCACCGTGATGCGCCCTTCGGCTCCCGTTCCTTCTACATCAGCGAGGTCCACGTCGAGCTCTTCAGCCTTGCGTTCGGCGGCTTCGGTAGCGTTGACATCGTTTTCCGCTGCAGCCTCTTCGACGTCTTCAACCAAGACACGGCCTTCTACTCCAGAGCCCTCGACCTCTTCCAAGTCGACACCGAGTTCTTCAGCGTCCCTTTCAGCGGCCTCGGTAGCTTCTACGTTCTCAGCTTCCGACTCGCTGGTAGATCCCACTTCTTCAGTCTCGGCTGCGGGCATTTCTATCGTAACGCTCGTCTCAACGGGACGGCCTTCGAGGGCATTCTTGGCCTGGGCCACAACGGCTGCAAAAGCTTGCGGCTCGGTGGCGGCGAGGTCGGCCAGGATCTTACGGTCCAGGTCTATCTCGGCAAGACGCAAGCCGTAGATGAACTGCGAATACGAGAGACCGTGCTCCCGAACACCGGCGTTGATACGCTGGATCCAGAGCGACCGGAAATCCCGCTTGCGCTGCTTACGCCCCTCATACGCGTAAACCCCGCTCTTCCAAACCTGCTCCTTGGCCCGCTTGTACGAACTCTTCTTCGTTCCCCGATAACCCTTAGCCTGCTCCAGAATCTTCCGGCGCTTTTTGCGGGCGTGAACGCTGCGTGATGCGCGGGCCATACTATCTCACCCCCAACAAACGCTTGACGCGCCTCTCATCGGCGTTGCTAACAGCGGTCTCGCTGTTCAGGCGCCGCTTGCGCTTGGGGTGCTTCTTCTCCAGGATGTGGTTGTGACCGGCTCTCTTACGCCGGACCTTACCCTTTTTCCCAACCTTGAAGCGCTCGCTCGCGCCCTGGTGGGACTTCATCTTCGGCATGTTTTCCTCCACGTTTCGTCGTATTACTGACTTTGAGGCTCGCGGCACGGGAGTTTAGGCCGTTTCGCCTACATTACTTACGAACTTTATTGTATCAAACAGTTACATTAGCTGCCAGCAGTGCTCTTCTCTTTACTGTCGGAGGTTTTGGCGTGCTCCTTCTTCGGCGCCATGACCATTACCATGTTGCGTCCGTCGAGGTTCGGCTTACTTTCGACGCGACCCATGTCTTCCAGGTCTTCGGCAAGACGGTCCAGCAGCTTCTCGCCCAGGTCGGGATGTTGCACCTCACGGCCTCGGAACATGATCGTGACTTTGACCTTGTCACCGCCCTTGAGGAAGCGCTCGACGTGGCCTTTCTTCGTTTCGAAGTCGTGGTCCCCGATCTTGGGCCGGAGCTTTATCTCCCGCACGTTGACGATTACCTGATTCTTGCGGGCGGCTTTGCGAGCCTGTTCCTTCTGGTATTTAAACTTGCCGTAGTCCATCATGCGGACGACCGGCGGATTAGCGTCTGGTGCGACTTCGACGAGGTCGAGATCCACCTTCTCGCCGTAGTCCATAGCTTCCCGAATGTGCTTTATTCCTAGCTGTTCTCCTTTTTCGGAGATCAGGCGTACCGAGCGGGCCCTTATCTGGCCGTTAATCCTCGGTTCTTCTTCAGCAACTACTGTGCATCACTCCTTCCAATATTTACTTTTTGGGGCTGCAAACGCCGCTCGCACGATACTCTGACGAGGCGCCGAACGGGCGCAGATCCCCAACTACGAGCTTATTGTACCGCGCTTTTACTGCTTCTGTCTATATGAATCACGTGCTGCAATCTCTTTTCTCGTACCATCCAGGAATTCTTCGACCCCGAGAGCCTCCTGCTGCTTCTCACCCCGGCGACGTACATTCACCGTCCCGGCTTCGGCCTCCCGGTCGCCGACGATGAGTAAGTATGGAATCTTTTGGCGGGCATTCGCGCGGATTTTCTTCTGCATGCTGTTGATCGAATCATCAACCTCGACCCGCATACCGGCGTCGGCAAGCTGGCCCTGCACCTTGCGCGCGTAATCCACGTGCCGGTCGGTGATCGGGATGACGACCGCCTGCACCGGCGAGAGCCACAGCGGGAAAGCCCCACCGTAGTGCTCGATCAGGACGGCCATAAACCGCTCGGTGGAGCCCGTTACCGCCCGATGCAGCAGCACCGGCGTGTGGTCTTGCCCGTCCTCGCCCACATACTCGCAGTCGAGCCGGGCGGGCTGCAGGAAGTCCACCTGGATGGTCGAGAGCTGCCACTCGCGTCCCAGCACGTCTCGCGCCATGAAGTCGGCCTTCGGTCCGTAGAAGGCCGCCTCGCCAGAGACTTCTTCGTAGGAGATGCCCGCTGAGTCGAGCGCTGCACGCAACTCGTCTTCGGCCCGACTCCACTTCTCTTCGTCGGCAATATATTTGGTATCGTCCGGGTCGCGCATCGAGAGTTGGACGCTGTAGTCCGTGAATCCGTAAGTCTCAAGCGTCTCCCGGATGATCTCCAACGCCCGGCGGAACTCCTCCTGGATCTGATCTTCCGTGCAGAACACGTGCGCGTCATCCTGCGTGAGACTCCGCACCCGGGTAAGCCCGTTCAACTCGCCACTCTTCTCGTAGCGATAGAGCGTGGCGAACTCCGCATAGCGAACCGGCAAGTCCCGGTACGAGTGGGCCCGGGTATTGAAAAGCGTCATGTGGCTCGGGCAGTTCATCGGCTTCAGCCGGTAGCGAGTCTCGCCGTCAACCATCGGCGGATACATGGAGTCAAGGTAGTGTTCCAGGTGCCCGCTCTTGACGTATAGCTCCTCGTTAACCAGGTGGCCGGTCCAAACGTGGTCGTAACCGTAGCGAGTCTGAACCTCGCGGACGTAGTCCTCCATGAGATGCCGCAACATCTCCCCTTTTGGCAGGAAGAGCGGGATTCCCGCGCCAACGTCCGGGGAGAAGGTGAACAGCTCCAGCTCCTTGCCGATCCTGCGGTGATCTCGTTCTTTGGCTTCTTCCAGACGTCGTAGGTAAGCCTTCAACTGCTTCTCGGTCGGCCAAGCCGTACCGTAGATGCGGGTGAGCATGGTATTTTTCTCGTCGCCGCGCCAGTAGGCCCCAGCGATGTTTTGGAGCTTGAACGCTCCGAGCCTACCGGTGCTCGGAACGTGCGGACCGCGACAGAGATCGAAGAAATCTCCCTGACGGTAGATCGTGATGTCGCCGTCTTCGAGGTCTTCTATGAGCTCCAGTTTGTACGGGTTGTCCTCGTAGAGCTTCTCGGCCTCTTCTTTGGATACCGCCTCGCAGTAGACAGGGAGGTCCCGCTCGGAGATCTCCCGCATCCGCTCCTCTATAAGCGGCAGGTCGTCGTCCGTAATCCGACCTTCCACCTCTATGTCGTAGTAGAAGCCGTTCTCTATAGGCGGCCCGATGGTCAGCTTGCTGTCCGGATAGAACTCCAAGATGGCCTGCGCCATCGCATGAGCCGTCGAGTGCCGGAGAACATAGAGCCCCTCGGGCGAGTCTTTCGTAACGACCTCGAACTCTTGGGCCCCTTCCACCGGAGCGTCGAGGTCCACCACCTCGCCGTCCAACTTAGCCACCAACGCGTCACGGGCGAGACGAGCCCCGATCTTCTCAGCTACGTCCCGCGCTTTCTCGCCGGGCGCTACTTCGAGTTCTCTACCGTCGGGTAATTTCACTGCTGCCATTCACAGACCTTTCCGCGTATCAGAACAGGCGTCGCATTCTGACAGATTCTACCTTTTAAGTTCACGCATTCATGAATCGAAAAGAAAAGCTGGGGATAGTAGCCAACCATATTTTTGGCGACTACGTTTCGACAAACAACTTGTATATCGGTTCATCGAGTGCTTTGGCTATAGCGGAAATGTTGTCGAGGCTTACGTTTCGTTCGCCACGCTCGACACTGCCATAGTAACTACGGTCAAGGCCGCTGACCATAGCAAATCTCTCCTGAGAATACCCCTTAGCTTTTCGCAATTCGCGGATACGCCGCCCAAATAGCACGCGAACGTTGGAATCTTCGAAAGCCTCAGCATCATTCTCAGAACTTGACATCTTGCAGCAAAAATAGAGAGTAAGTTATTATGAGTCCACGGTTTATAAACACACGGTGTATAAGCACCTAACTATTGAGGAGGTAATTGCGTTGAGGGGTGTATTTAAGTGGGGCGGAATAGGCTGCGGTGGACTGGTAATGCTCATCGTAGTAATAGCGATAATTGCGGCTGTAAGCGGTGGCGGAGGTGAGGGTGAACAGGCCGGTTCGAATGAAGGCAACGATTCTGGATCCGGCGATGTGGAGCAGCAGCCAACAGCAGCGACGGGCGAAAGCCTCGATGTTGGCGAAACAACTTGGAAAGTCTCCGGAGCCACCAAGCAGCAACAACTCACCAGCTCATTTGATGAGAACAAAGAAGGAAACTTCGTAGTAGTTGATTTTCAGTTCACCAATAATGGCAGCGAGTCCGTCACGTTAGACTCTGGAATGCTGACCCTAATAGATGGTCGAGACCGCGAGTTCGATGTGGATACGGATTCTCTAGGATTCGTACCGCCAGATAAAGACATCTTCTTAGACCAAGTCAACCCGGGTGTGACAAAGGACGGACAAGTGATCTTCACCGTCGCCCCAGATGCCCAAGATTTCACCCTTGAGACGAGTGAAGGGATGTTCGGAACCAACACCGGAAAGATTGATTTAGGCTCTTTGCAATAAAGTAACGCGTTATTGGAGATCAAAAACTGGCTGATCCGCCAGCTTAGAAAAGTGGGCGATAGTGGATTCGAACCACTGACCTCCTCCGTGTCAGGAAGGCGCTCTCCCCCTGAGCTAATCGCCCGTTGCAAGGCCCCCTTCGAGAGGCGGCACCCGGAATCGAACCGGGGTAAACGGATTTGCAGTCCGGTGCCTCACCACTCGGCCATGCCGCCACAGCCTGCAATCTTCCGGGGCCAGAGCGGAAGACGGGATTCGAACCCGCGACCCTCACCATGGCAAGGTGATGCTCTACCAGCTGAGCTACTTCCGCGTTGTTGCTGCGGCTCATGTCCGCCGAAATAATTTAGCACGCCGCCAAGTCTCTTACAACCGCCGGTGACGCATCACTTACGGGCAAAGACGAGGTAGCGCATCAGGAAAAAACTCATCACTGAGGCGACGGCGATCGAGATCACCTTCGCCACGTTACCCGCGATCCAACCCGGCACCACGTCGTAGATCAGCAACGCTCTAACGAGCCCGTAAAACAACCCGTTGCTGACGGCTATGTTCGCGAACGCCTGCAGAATGAAGAGCGAGGTTTGGCGCCGGTTGTGGTGTGCCCGACCCCGGAAAGTCCAGAACGTATTCCCGAAGTAACTATTGACGTTCGCCAGGATCAGGGCAACGGCATTGTAAGCCGCCAACAGCCACGCCTCCCTCGTCGGCGCGAGCCAGAGCAAGAGGTTTAACGTCCCGATGTCCACCGCGGCGTTGGCAAATCCAACCATGGAGAATTTCGAGAAGCGTATGCCGCCACGTTTTAAACGCTCTTTTTTGGTGGTCACAGTAGCTTCCGGGCTTGTTCGTAGTAGCCGCGGAGCGCCCGCGTGGATTTTTCCCAACTCCGTTCTTCCGCAGCAGCCCGGGCCTTGGTTCCCATCTCCCGCCGCAAGTCTTCATTTTCAGAGAGTCGCCGGACGCAAGATGTGAGGTCTTCTGCGGAGTCTGATTCGTAGAGCGAGCCGGTCTCGCCCTCGTCCACGACCTCCTCGGAGGCTCCGCTACGAGCCGCGATCACCGGCACTCCAGAAGCTAACGCCTCGATCATAGCCATACCCAGCGTCTCGGTAGTAGACGGGAAAAGGAACATATCCCCCGTAGCGTAAGCGTGGGCCAGATCCTCACCCTTCAAAATACCGGTAAAGATCGTCGGCGTGCCGGAGAACGACCCCTCCAGTTCGTTGCGAGACGGTCCGTCGCCCACAATAGCAAGCCGGGTGCCCGGTACCTCGAACGCCGCCTTCAGTATCTCAATGTTCTTCTCAGCCCCGAGACGCCCGACGTAGACCAGGAGGCGGTCTTCCGGATAACCGCCGGTTAGCTGATCCCGCCACTCTTCAGCCGCGTAGTCCGGTCCGAAACGTTTCGAGTCCACCCCCTGCGGCCAAACCCGGACCCTTTTTATCCCTTCTTCTAGCAAATAGTTCATGGTCATTTCGGAGGTACAAAGGTTCACCTGGGCCTGGTTGTGGATAAACCGGGTGACGTTGCGCGCGAAATCTACGAACCAACTCAGCCTGTAGTAGCGGGCGTAAGTAGCCACGTTGGTGTGGTAGGAACAGACCAGTGGTACCTTACGCCTGCGGGCCAGATACACGCCTCCCAATCCCAGGACTACCGGATTTACCGCATGAACGACATCCGGTTGAAAGCGCTTCAGGGCACTTGCGACGCCGGGATGCGGCGGGGAGAGCCGGATCTGTGGGTAGTGCGGGAACCGTACGCCGGGGACCCGGTATATCTCCGCCCCTGCGTACTCGTCGGGCCCGCCCAGAGCCGGCGCGAAAACGATGACCTCGTCGCCCGCCCGCTCTAACTCTTCGAGGGTATGACGCAGCCGGGTAACAACACCATCCGTCGCCGGGAGGAAGGTCTCCGTAAAGATCGCTATCCGCAAGCCGTCGTCATCTCCCGCGCGCAACCATATATTTCAGGGAGCCGCCCTCCAGTCGTCATTCGAGCACCCTCGGCTTTTGCCCGGCCTCTACAGGTTCGAGACTATAGCCTCGGTGAACTCTGTAGTTCCCGCCGAACCACCGAGGTCTTTAGTGCGAGTCTCAGGGCTCTTGAGCGCCTCTTCTATGCCTTGCCGCATACGCTTTGCCTCGTCGTTGTAGCCGAGGTAGTAGAGCATATTATTGGCCGAAAGCAACGTGGCGAGCGGGTTGGCCCGGTTCTGCCCGGCATATTTAGGGGCCGAACCGTGGACCGGCTCGAACACGGCCAAGTCTTCTCCGATGTTCGCGCCCGGCGCCACGCCGAGCCCGCCGGTTAGTCCGGCGCACAGGTCGGAGAGAATGTCTCCGTAGAGGTTCGGGCAGACGAGCACGTCGTACTCGTTCGGCTTGTTCACGAGCTGCATCGCCATGTTGTCCACGATGCGGTCGTCTATCTCATCGAAATCGTCCTCGTATTCCTCGCCGACCTCGTAAAACACGTCCCGGAAGAGCCCGTCCGTGTACTTCATGATGTTTGCTTTGTGGATCACCGTGATGTGCTTACGACCTTGCTCTTTCGAGCGTTCGAAGGCCATACGGCAGATCCGCTCCGTGCCCTCGCGGGTGATGATCTTGATCGACTCCGCCGCATTCTTGCCCACCATGTGCTCGACCCCGGCGTAGAGATCCTCCGTGTTCTCCCGGTAGATCATGAGGTCTATGTTCTCGTACGGCGTGTCTACCCCCGGCAGACTCAAGCTGGGCCGGACGTTCGCGTAGAGGTCCAGCTCCTTCCTGAGCGCCACGTTCACGGAGCGGAAACCCGTACCCACCGGCGTGGTCAGAGGTCCCTTTATCGCCACCTTGTTGCGCCGGATGGACTCCAGCACTGATTCGGGTAGCGGGGTGCCTTCTTTCTCCATAACACCCTCACCGGCGTCGGCTACCTCCCACTCGATATCTACGTCGAGAGCCCCGATCACTTCCTTGACCGAATCGGTAAGGTCCGGACCTATTCCGTCTCCCGGTATGAGCGTAACTGTCTGAGCCATTTGCTAACCCCCTTCTGTAAAAAGACCGGGGTTAGTATACCGGGCGGTTACGCAGGTAGCTAATTTGTCGACGCTACTACTCTTACTGCTGCAACGTAAAAAACAAGGCCGCCCCAATTAGTAAGGCAAGGACTATTAATATCACGATCACTACCGCAGCGGGAATTAAGACCACGAGCGCGGCTTTGCCCGTAGTGGTGTTGTGTACCTCGCGAACACCAATGATAGCCAAGATCACCGTAGCAACCGCCGCCACCAAGGGACCCAGGAACGGGATCCAACCAACTAACTGTCCGACCGCCGAATAAGAGAGTATTCGAAAGGAAGCCTCGTAGCCGGTGAACGCCGGCTTGACGATCAACATGACCAGCAGGTGAATTATGCCGGCCCCGATGAACAGGGCGATAGTAAAGAAGATCGGCGTAATGAATATGGAGCTGACGAGTCCTCCAAAGGCTCCTCCAATACCCCTATTACCCAGACCCACAATAGCGCCGAGTATCCCTAGAAATCCGGTGATCACTGCAGTAAACACGACGCCGACAAGGGCGAAGATCAGAGGATTTATGAAGTCCCCTTGACGCGCTATGCCGGCGAAGAAATTTGCGGGCTGTGTAACCAGGTTCCTGACGGTCTCTACGTAGCTCTGTACGGGATCTGTGTAAGTAAATTCCGTGGTAGAGGAGTCACCGGACGTCCTTCGCGGCTCTTCGTCGGGGGCCTGCGGCGGCCCTTCCTCCCTCTCCGGGCCTCTCTCGGTATCGAAGTCCACGCCAAGTCTCCTTCCGCGTAGCAATTTAAGTCACATTCAATTTACTTGCCCAAGCGCCCTGGCGCAACCCATCCGAATTTCTGAAGTTTTGTAGAATAGGCTTTGTTGTGTGCGTTTTCATAGGCAGATTTCTTTGTCATCTACTATAGAAACCCTTGAACGGGAGTTGGGTGAGGCCCAGCTAGAGAGGGGGGACGAGCAGCGGGCGGTCGTCCGGTCCGAGAACGCCCACGAGGCAGCCTGTTCCGCCCGCGACGAAGCGTGGTCGGAGAGTTACGCGACGGACCCGGAAGTCGAGCGGTTTTCCTCTCTGGTCTATCAACGGCGGCGGGAACTCTACGAGGCCATAGATCGGCTAAAGGCAGCCGAGGGCCGGGAACGCAGGATCAAGAGTCGCCTCATGTACGTCTTGCCGGCGGAGCGCCGCCGCTACCTGCTGGGCACGGTGGACGAGGAGTTCGAAGCACTACTCTCCGCCGTACAGGAGACTTATCAGGACGGACTTCCAGGCTCGCAAATCGTGGTCGTAACCGAGCAGCCCGGAGAACTTGACCTTCGGGGAGACGCTACCTGGCGGGCGCTTGAGCGGCTGTACTCCGGGATCGTGCGGCGATGGGTCGAAATCCGGGCGGGAGAGTACTCCCCGACAGTAGAGAAAGCCGCCCGTCAAATCTCCTACTACGCCGGCGGACATTTGCCCCGCATCTTTGTCGGCAACGAAGAGCGGCGTCTCGGTAGCCTGCCGAGCGGCCCGCGCGACTGGAAACCTCTCGTAGGATATGAGAATCCTGAAGGACAGACATCACTCGCCCGCATAACCGCCCGCCGCTATCTGGACGAAATTGCTGTCGGGCGCCTCGAAAAACGTCTTCCAGTGCTGATACAGGTGGCGGAGATCGCTCGCCTGTACCAGACCATGAGTTTGACGGGTGATGAGATCCGCTGGCGACTAGAACAACTGATCTCTCTGCGACTCGACGTGCTACAGGCCGTGTACAAACTCACTGATCAGCGCCGACGTTTCTCGTTCTACGAGATAGCCCGCGCCGCCCGGCTTCTGGACAGCCATTTCCCCGATGCCGGCGTCGCCGCCGAAGCGTTGAATAATTCAGTGGATCGGGCTCAGGAGTCCGGCGTGCCGCTCGTGGACGTCGCCTACCTCAGCGTTACGACCGAAGACGATTTCTAGCTCACGCCGACTCGTCCGACAGGTCATGCTCCGGAACGGAAAGGTTATAAGGCCGGGCGGGTTTTTCGGCCAGCACCCGAACCTTGTAGACAAAATCCGGAACGAACTCTCCCCGGCGAACTTCGAGAATCTCCACCGGCTGTCCGGTAGCTTTCAGCGCTGCACGGCCCCCCACCGCGTACCGGGCGGGCCGGGTTCGATCCACCATGTTCTCGCCTCCTCCTAATGATCGGTCAAACTGGGTACACTAACCCGGCACAGTAACACAGCTACCAAAAAGGAGGGCGATGACGGAGAGGTACGATCTTGTAGTAGTAGGAGCAGGACCCGGCGGCGCGGCCACCGCCTACTACGCTTCCCGAGCCGGGCTGAACGTCTTGCTGCTGGACCGTCAGGAGTTCCCCCGCGACAAAGCCTGCGGCGACGGTCTGATGCCCCACGCCGCCTCGGAAGTCGCGCTTATGGGCCTCAGCGACTGGCTCGACGAAGCTCCCCACGGCAAGTTCTCGGGCTTCACGATCTACACTAAAACCGCCCATCTCCGCCAGAACGTACCCCCTACGTTCCACGGCCCGCACGGCTACGTCATAAAACGCGAAGAAACCGACTCAAAACTACTCGAACGTGCCACGGAAGCGGGAGCTGAGTTCCGCAGCGGAATCCGCGCCACAGAACTTCTCCGCTCCGCCACCTCATCCGTCACTGGCATCGAAGCTGCCAAAAACGGTGAACAACTCCGCTTCGACGCGCCGCTAGTCGTGGCCGCCGACGGGGTAGGAGGCTTCGCCGGTGACGGCATGAAAGCTCATCAGAACGCCGTCGCCCGTCGTCAATACTTCAAAGGTGTAGACGGACCGGACAAAGAACACCTGCACCTTTTTATCACCGAGGACCTCAACAAAGCCGGAGCCGGATATGGCTGGGTCTTCTACTTCGGGGACGGCTCGGCGAACGTTGGGGCTGGGGTCTCGACAAAGTCGCTCGAAAGGACCGGGCGCAATCTCAAGGACTACTTCGACCGCTTCCTGGAAGAGCCGGCGTTAGCCCGGTGGCTGCAAAACGCGGAGCCTGAAGGACCGCCCAAGAGTTGGTCGCTCAAGATGGGCATGTGGGGTGCAAAACGCCACGCGCAGGGGCTTCTTATGGTTGGGGACGCGGGCAGCATGATCCACCCGATAAGCGGCGAAGGCGTCGGCTACGCTATCGAATCCGGGCGTTTGGCCGCCTCCTGGGCCCACGAAGCCCATGCCCAAAACGACTTCTCGCCCTCACTCCTCTCCGGCTACGAGAAGCAGTTGAAACGTCAACGGGCAAAACAACACTACGCCGGCCACGCGCTCGTCAACGTCGTTCCAAACCTGGAGATGATGGAGCCGCTGTTCAAAGCCTGCGAGAAAGACCCCGAAGCCCGTAACACCCTGGTAGAAAGCTTCACGGGCGACGCCCCCGTATACAACTTCCTCAAACATCCGCGGACGCTCGCCACCGCCTTGGGAACAATTTTAAAAAGAACCCACTGATAAGAAGGTTACACCTAGTCACACTTAGTCTAGGTCAGCGATCGGAACTGGACCGATGCGGGCTCAAGTCAGATATCTTGTGTGTAATTTCACGATGGCGCAAGTACACGGCAACTAGCACTCCATACACAATCCCACTCAGCGCCCCGAACGATATGCAGACAAGTGCCAAGTATCTCAGGCTGGAAGGGTCATTAGGAATGAGGACTAAGAAGAAAAAAAGAACTGAGCCCGCTAATAGTCCGATGATCGTTCCCACAATCAGGGAGAACTTCGTTATCCTAAGCATCGTAGCCAGCCTCCTTGCCAGCCTCCTTATAAAGGCCTCTATGTCGTTACTCCCAAAAAGGTAACCTAACCATATCAGCAGCGCAACCCCTTTTAGCAAACGAGTTTCAGAAGGTCTCTATGAAACCTGGTAGCAAACTCGCGTAACTCCTAGCGTGTATGCTACTCCCAGGTTCATAAGGTAAAGGAGGCGTAGTGGCGAAAAGCAGCTTGGATCTTGGTTCCATCAAAGTGCAGGTTTTGGAAGACGGCACCTTCATCACCGACGCGGGCAACCTCTTCGGCGGTTCGGGAAACACGAAGATCAAAGGCGCCATGCGCCCCGTCCTGATAGAGACCGGAGAGAACCTCGTGCTCCTCGATGCGGGTTTCGGGCCGGAACTCCCCGAGAGCCTGGAAGGCCGCTACGAGCTGAAGCGTGACGACAACAGCCTCGAACAAAGCCTCGAAGCAGCGGGACATTCGATGGAAGACATAACGCACGTAATCCTTTCGCACCTGGACGCTGACCACGTAGGTTGGGCGTTGAACCCGCCGAGCTTCCCGAACGCCACCGTGTACGTGCAGAAAGATTCTCTGGAAGAGGCGAAGGATCTGCCGGAGGGTAATTCTCGGCGGGAGGCGATCCCGTCTGTGGAGAAAGGCGTCGAAGAAGGTTGGTGCGAACTTCTAGAAGACGATGGTGAGATCGTGGAGGGCGTTAGCGTCCAGGTTCGTACAGGCCACGCTGCGGGACATCAGATCGTCTGGATCGGTTCCGGCGACGAGCGGGCAGTCTATACGGCGGATCTGGCACCGGCAAAGATCTGGTTGGACCCCGAACTGATAAGCGGCGTCGATACCGACCCGGAGGCCGCCCAGAAAAACCGCATCGAAGTGCTGGATGAAGCCGAGTCACTCGATGCCCCGGTCATCCTCTACCACGAACCGAGCGGTTCGCTGGTAAAAGTCCACCGCAACGACGAGGATAAGTTCGAAGCGGAGCCTATAGGCGAGTAGCCGGTTCTACTTGCCTTTGCGGCGGTTCCGAATTTTGCGCCAGATAAACGGCGCCAAAAGTATGAGTCCGCGACGGATCAAAGTTCCCAAAAGTGCCTCCTAAGCTAAGGTTTCTACCGGATCATACCATTGGCTCGGAAGCGCCAAACCCTGTCAGCCTTCGTGCCAGACCGTTAGATCACCTACGGGCCGCCGTCTACGAGGCCTCTCCCCCATGTTCGGGTATCCCAGGTAGAGGTACGCTACTATCCCGTCCCCCTCCTCCAACCCGAAAAACTCGCGCATGTGCGGGTGGTAAGCCACGGGTCCGGTTCGCCAGATAGTCCCCAGCCCAATGGAGTGGGCCATCAGTTGCATGTTCTGGACGGCGGCGCAACAGGCTCCGTAGTTTTCAAGCGTTTCGATGTCGTCCCGCCCAGCCAGAGAAATGACGGCTATCACCACCGGAGAACGGAAAGCCTTTTTCCGCTCGCGACTGACGCGTCCGGGGATAAGTTCCTCTTCTTCTCCTTCATCCTCCGCCATGAGCTGTGCCATTTCAGCGCGGGCTCGGGCGAATTCGCCCCGGCCTTTGCCCTCGAAGACGTGGAAGCGCCAGGGTTCGGTGATCTTATGGTTCGGGGCGTGGATCGCGCTTTCCAGCACCTGTTCGATCAGCGCTTTCGGAACCGGGTCCTGCTTTATGCGACCCAAACTCTGACGCTTAGCTATGGCTTCACTAATCTCCAACGATTCTCCCTGCTCGCGTCTAGCGGTATGGGGACATTTTACCGTG
>JBARZO010000456.1:0-2332 GCA_049650165.1 Rubrobacteraceae bacterium | reverse complement strand
ACCCAGGGCGGAGAGTGTCCGCGAGTCTAAACTTATAAGCGTCGTAAGAGATACCCAGGTGAAAAGCAGGAGCACTAAGTAGAGCCGTGTTTTGGGGAGGCTTTCGATCCAGTTTCTAAAGCGCTCGAACCATGTTGCTGTGCGGTGTAGCTCGTCAACCGGTTTGCCGGAGATTGAAGAACCGTTTTGGGGGCTCACGGTTCTTCCCGGCGACTCATCTTATGACTCTTGTTTATCTTGGATTTGCTCGTAAGCATCCACGATCCTCATTACGAGATCGCTCCGTATAATGTCGTCCCTCTGCAAGCCAACGAACGACACCCCTTCGACGCTGTCGAGTGTACGCCGGGCGTCTTCGAGGCCACTCATGCGGCCTTTCGGAAGGTCTACCTGAGTTATGTCGCCGGTGACAACCATCTTGGAGCCGAAGCCCAGGCGCGTGAGAAACATCTTCATCTGCTGAGCCGTCGTGTTCTGGGCCTCGTCGAGTATGATAAACGCGTCGTTCAATGTCCGGCCTCTCATGAACGCCAGGGGTGCGATCTCGATTATACCGCGCTCCAGGTAAGCCTGGAACTTAGCCGGGTCTACCATCTCATATAGCGCATCGTACAGAGGACGGAAGTAGGGATCTACCTTCGCCATCATATCCCCCGGCAGGAATCCTAAAGATTCTCCCGCCTCGACCGCCGGACGCGTCAGGATGATCCTTGACGCCTCCCCCCGGTTGAGCGCCTCAACAGCGAGCGCGACGGCCAGGTACGTCTTTCCAGTCCCAGCAGGTCCGATGCCGAAGACGATCTGGTTCTCTCGTATCGCGTCGGTGTAAGACTTCTGGTTGCGAGTCTTGGGCGCGATCCTACGACTCCCGTGCGTGAGGATCACATCCCCCAACACCTCACGTCCCCCACTCCCTGAACCCATTTTGAGCAGGCGTTCGGCGGTCTCCGGTGTCGGGTGATGGCCGTCTTCAGCGAGGCCCACGAGGCCATTGAAGACTGACTCAGCCTCTTCCACGGCCCGCTCGCCACCACGCAGCAAGATCTCGTTCCCCTGCACCACGACCTCGCACTCCACCAGCTCTTCTACCCGGCGGAGCACTGAGTCCCGCTCTCCGAACACATCAAGCATTCGGCCTGGCGGGATGACGATCTTTGCCTCTATCTGGGTTTCAGTGCTGATGTCCGTTTTTCCTCCTTCTGTATTCTACTACTGTTGCAGCCGACTCCGAACCAGCGCCGAGAGCTGCCGACCCTCGGCCCGGCCTTCTGCGAGCACCATGGCTCGTCCCATAACGTTCCCCATATCTTTCATCCCACCCGCGCCGGTCTCTTCTATTGCCTGGTCTACGATCTGCTCTAGCTCTTCCTGCGACGGCGGCTCCGGCAAGTAGCCCCGGATGATCTCTGCCTCAGCCGACTCGTGCTCGGCCTGCTCGGCGCGCCCTGCTTTACCGTATGCCTCCGCGGACTCTTCTCGCTGCTTTAGCTGGCGGCGGAGGACCGCCTGTTGTTCCTCTTCGCTGAGAGGTTCCCCAGTCTCAAGCTGAGCATTCTGTATGGCGGCGGAGAGCATCCGCAGGGCAGAAGCCCGCGTCCTATCCCTGCTCTTCATCGCCTCTTTCGTGTCGTTTTGTATTTGCTCTGTCAAGCTCACGGCATTCCAATCTTCTCGCCGCCCAGAACGTGCAGGTGCAAGTGAAAGACCTCCTGCCCTGCGTCCGGGCCGTTGTTAAGGCGCACGGCATAGCCACTTTCGGCTATACCCAGTTTTTCCGCAACTTCGTGCGAAGCGTCGAAGAGGCGCTTAGTGACGGCATCCGGTAGCTCCCCGACCTCCGCCAGCGACCCGACATGCTGACGGGGAATAACCAATACGTGTATTGGCGCACGACCGTTTATGTCGTGGAACGCCAGCACCTTGTCGTCTTCGAGAACGACTTCGGCATCCATCTCTTTGTCCACCATCTTGCAGAATATGCAATCGTTGTTGTTCAAGACTCCGTTCCTCTCTATGATCTCTCTGCGGACCGCTCCAGCGCAGCTACTGCCCGGGCCGTGGCCACTATCCCGGCGGTCTCGCTCCTCAGTCTGTAAGGGCCCAGTTGAGCGACGGAGAATCCGCTGTCTTTGGCTAGATCCACCTCCGCTGGGCTCCATCCTCCCTCGGGGCCTACGAACAGATTTACTGACGGACCTACTACTTCTTCTTCGATGTGCGGAAGATCCAACTCGTTGTGCAGTAGTACGCTCTCTTCATCACTTTCCTGCAAAACGTCTCTGAAACTTACGGGCTCGCTCACTCGCGGTACCTGGAATTGGAGCGACTGCCG
>JBARZO010000455.1:0-4097 GCA_049650165.1 Rubrobacteraceae bacterium | reverse complement strand
GAGAGTCCATCGAAGGTCAAGATCGGTTGCGTATTATCTCGCGCGGCGGGCTCTTCGACCCGTCGCAGTACCGCCGTTACCCGTGCGGCCAGCTCACGCAGCGAGAAGGGCTTGACGATGTAGTCATCGGCCCCGAGGCCGAGCCCGATGATGCGCTCCTCCTCTTCGCCCTTGGCGGTCAGCATGATGATAGGGACCCGCCGCTCGGACTGAATGCGGCGGCACACCTCGAAACCGTTGAGCCTGGGTAGCATCAAGTCGAGCACTACCAGTTCCGGGTCGGTGCGCCGGAAGAGGTAGAGGGCTTCTTCACCGTCGGACGCTGAGACGACCGTGTGGCCGTCGCGGCGCAGGTACAGGCTCACGACCTCACGAATATTCGGCTCGTCATCCACGACCAGGATCTTCGCCAACCTGGATTTTACCTCCTTAGTTTTTCGCATTATACCGGCACCCATCTAGGCGAGGCTCAGAGGTGCAGTGGCGAAATTACCCGAAAAGCGCTGGCACCAAATGGAGATCGCACGATGTACCTCCGGGTCGAAGTCCGCCGGAAGCTCGTACGTCTGATTCCCCCGGTTGCCTTTTAATTGCCCTACGTTGACGAACCCCGCCTCCTCGACCGTTATGGAGTCTTGAGCATCATCGGCGGCCACGGCGTAGACGTACAGGTCAGGACCATTTTCGACGCTCAGATTCTCCAGGCGCAGTACATAAGAACCATCCTCCGATCTATAGACGATGGCGTCGCCCATACCCTCATATTCTGCGTCGTGAAACGCACCCGCAGAGATTCTGTTCGGTACAGTGTTCTTAGGAGTCGCAGTATTCTTATCTTTGCGCTGATCCTTTGTAGGGGAATTTTCTGTGGAGTCGGTGTTCGAAGTGTCGGCGACTTCCTCGGATGTCTCTTCCGTGATTGTAGTGGGAGTAGAGAAATCTTCATTCACCTCACGGTCGAGAAATGCAGCCTGCACCCCGAAGACCGCGAACGCCAAGTATAGGAGTAGCGCCAACCCACCCGCAAAGGCTACCCAGAAGATCTTGTTTCCTATGAGTCTACCGATCACTTGACGTCCTCCTGCATTTTCGTCCTCTTCTGGAGCCAACCGGGGATGAGCGAAATAATTACGAAGAACACGGCGGCTATCCCCAGGTAGATAAAGGTGGTGGTCAGGTTGTCCTGCGCGGTCGCCAGCGAGCCTCCGGCAAAAGCGTAGACGATGACGCCTGGAATGATGCAGAGGGTGGTGAGCAACACGTATGTGCCCAGACTAACGCTGGTGAGTCCGTAGGCGTAATTCTGCAAGTTGAAGGGGAACAAGGGCACGAGTCGGGTGATGAGCAGCATTCTCCAGCCGTGCTTCTCTACGCCCTCGTCGAGCTTCTTGATGCGTTCGTTGTTCTCCGTCCAGCCCTCCACCAGACCCCGGGCCGCGTATCGTCCGGTAAGGAAAGCCAGGGTCGCACCGATGCTGGCCCCGATCAGGGTCCACAACGCGCCGAATATTGGCCCAAACGCGAGGCCGGCGAGCAGGGTGAGCGGGGTGCCGGGCAGGAAGGCTACGGTGGCGACGATGTACAGGACTATAAAGATGACCGGCGCGACAGCCCCGAATCCATCTATCCAGGCCTGCAACCTCTCCAACCCGTCCAGGCTGATGTATTGCGTCAAGCCGGTTAGACGGGCGACCAGTATCACAGTCAGTAGCGCGAGCCCGATGCCGACAAGCTGGATCAGGTTGTTCTTTCTGGTGACAGAACCGCCGGACGATCCGATCGCACCATCTCCGCCCGGCAGCTTCTTTGAATCGCTATCTCGGTTCATGAGATCTCCTTTCCAAAACTCGACAAGGAGAAATGTAAGCCTCGGTTCTTACACATCCATTTAGTAATCCTTACGAAATACTTAACGGGGTAATCAAACGGTTCATATTTCTCTCGCCACACTTCCCGGAGCCAGGTCAAGATAGAGAGTAAACTTGAGGCATGAGCCTGGTAAAAGTCTGCGGCATAACCAATGTAGAAGATGCGCGGTTGGTGTCCGACGCTGGGGCGGACGCTATCGGTCTGATCTTCGCCCCGAGCCCTCGACAGGTAGATGCGGTTCAGGCCAAAGAGATAGTCACTACTGTCTCAAAGGAAGTTTTGAAAGTCGGAGTTTTCGTAAACGAGGAACCAGATACGGTCCTCCGTCTCGCGGACGAAGTAGGATTGGACTACGTCCAACTCCACGGCGACGAGAGCCCGCAAACCGTAGCGGATTTGCGCACGGGTGGTTTGAAAGTCATAAAGGCTTTGCGGGTGAGGAACGCTGCTTCGCTAGAGACGCTGGAAGACTACGCGCCGGATCTTTTCCTGCTGGATGCTTATAGTGAGAAGGCGCGGGGCGGAACGGGGGAGAGGTTTGATTGGGAATTAGCGAAGGCTCTCAAAGGGTATGCTAACATTCTCGTCTCCGGGGGTCTTACTCCTGAGAACGTGCGGGCGGCGATCGAGTTCTTCGAGCCTTATGGTGTAGATGCTTCGAGTTCCCTGGAAGATGCGCCCGGAACAAAGAACGACGAGCGGGTTCGGAGGTTCGTAAATGCAGCAAAAGGTTGATACAGGTTATTTCGGTCCCTATGGTGGCCGGTACGTCCCGGAGACCCTCATACACGCCCTCGAAGAGCTGGAAGAGGCCTACGAGCGCTACCGCGACGACCCCGAGTTTATCGAGGAATTGGATGGGTTGGCGCGAGACTTCGTGGGGCGTCCGACGCCCCTGATGTTCGCCAGCCGGCTCACTGAGAAGTGGGGCGGTGCGAACGTGTGGTTCAAGCGGGAGGATCTGGCGCACACGGGGGCGCACAAGATCAACAACACGCTAGGCCAGATCCTCCTGGCGGACCGGATGGGCAAAGAGCGCATCATCGCTGAGACCGGCGCCGGACAACATGGCGTCGCCACCGCCACCGTCGCGGCGCTCTACGGCAAAGAGTGCGTCGTCTATATGGGCGAGGAAGACATCCGCCGCCAGCGGCTAAACGTGGTGCGGATGCAGTTGATGGGTACGGAGGTCGTGCCGGTTACGAGCGGGTCCAGAACGCTCAAGGATGCGGTGAACGAGGCGATCCGGGACTGGGTTACTAATGTAGAGAACACCCACTATATTATCGGGAGCGTCGTAGGGCCGGCTCCGTACCCGCGGATCGTGCGGGATTTTCAGGTCGTGATCGGGCGTGAGATCGAGGTCCAGGCCCAGGAACGCTTCGGCGGCGATCCAGACGCAATCGTCGCCTGCGTCGGCGCGGGCTCGAACGCCATAGGCGCTTTCTATCCGTTTATCGGACGGGAGGACGTCCGTCTCGTCGGTGTCGAGGCCGCAGGACATGGACTGTCTTCGGGGGAGCACGGGGCATCGCTGGCGGAGGGCAAGCTGGGCGTGTTGCACGGGGCGAAGAGCTACGTGTTGCAGACAGAGGCCGGTCAGATCCGGGAGGCTCATTCCATCTCCGCCGGGCTCGACTATCCGGCAACGGGGCCGGAACACGCCTATCTCAAGGACCAGCTCGCTGCCGAGTACGTGAGCGTGGACGACGAAGAGGCGCTCGAAGCCTTCACGCTCTGTTCGAAGGCCGAGGGCATCATCCCGGCCCTGGAGACGGCGCATGCGATCTCGTACGCGGAGAAGATAGCGAAAGAGCTTGGACCAGGTAAGAACATGGTCATAAACCTCTCCGGTAGGGGAGATAAAGACGTGGATACGGCTGCGGAGGCGCTCGGTGTCGAAGGGTAGCGAACGCCTGCGGGGAGCTTTCTCTGACGGTAAGGTGGCGCTCATGCCGTACCTGACCGCCGGGTACCCGACGCTCGACGAGGCGCGGGAGGTGGGGGAGGCCTACGTCGCAGCGGGGGCGGACATCATCGAGGTCGGGGTTCCTTTTTCAGATCCCCTCGCCGACGGCCCGACGATTCAGGACACCACGACCCGCGCTTTGGAGAACGGGGCGGACTTGGAATACTGCCTGGACCTCGCTTCAGGACTCTCGGGACAGGTGCCGGTGGTCTTTCTCGTCTACTACAACGTGATCTTTGCTTGTGGGACGGAGCAGTTC
>JBARZO010000454.1:0-1767 GCA_049650165.1 Rubrobacteraceae bacterium | reverse complement strand
ACATCTTCCACGGCCGAGCCCGCACCTTCTCCTACATCTTCCACGGCCGAGCCCGCACCTTCTCCTACATCTTCCACGGCCGAGCCCGCACCTTCACCAACGCTTTCAACCGCTTCGCCCGTGCTCTCTAAAGCTTCGCCGGCACCCTCACCCACATCCTCGACGGCGGAACCCGCGCCTTCACCAACGTCTTCAACTGCTGAGCCCGCACCTTCGCCTACATCCTCGACTGCTGAACCTGCTCCCTCGCCGATATCCTCTACCGCCGAACCCGCGCCTTCTCCAATGTCCTCCACGGCCGAACCCGCGCCTTCTCCGATGTCTTCTACTGCCGAGCCCGCACCTTCACCAATGTCTTCGACGGCGGAACCCGCTCCCTCGCCAATGTCCTCGACGGCCGAGCCCGCGCCTTCTCCGATGTCTTCCACGGCGGAGCCCGCGCCCTCGCCCACGTCTTCCAGGGCCGACCCGGCGCCTTCGCCAACGTCTTCCACGGCGGAGCCCGCGCCCTCACCCACGTCTTCCAGGGCCGACCCGGCGCCTTCGCCGACGTCTTCGACGGCGGAGCCCACGCTCTCAACGAGCTTCTCTATGATCTGGGGGTTTCGGTCTATGGTGGTCAGGACCCGGTCGATAATGGCGGTGACGTTGTCCAGCCGAACCTTCAGGAGCGCCTGCGCCTCGACGCCGCGTATTACGAGCTTGACGCGCCCGAGGTAGGCGTCCACGCCGACGGAGAGCTCCACGAGGTCGAGGACCTTCGCGAAGAGCGAGACCTTCGCCCGAAGGTCGTTCAGTTCGAAGTTGATCTCATCTACCTTGACCACCGGCACGTCCAGCAGAACGTCCGGGATCTTGCCGCTCGTCGAGTCGTCTTCATCGTAATGAAGCGTGTAGTCGGCGTATTCTTTTTCAGGGACCGTCTGGTCGTCCGGTATGTTGCTCGCGAAGCGGTATTCTTCGTCCTTCTGGACCGAGGTGCGGGGATCGTCCTTCGGCACCGGGGTATTACGGTCGTGTACCTCTTCTTCGGCTTGGTCCTGGGCTTGATCCTGCTGTTCGTCCGAATTTTGGTCGTCGGACTGTTGGGCGTCTGTCTGCTGCGTATCCGCGCTCTGGTCTTCAGACTGCTCTGATGTGCTTTGGTTGGCTTTTTGTGTGCCCTCGGACGCCATCTTGCAAACTCCTTATCCCTCAAAAGCTGGTCGTAGTAGCTCTATATGTTCCACGCCACAAACAAGCACAAACCTTTCCATAACTTTTTTCGACTTTGGCAGAAGTCGCACGGCTAAGAAGGCCGGAGTCACAAAACCTTTACAGCGGTCGTCAACACCAGCTCGGGTCGAACTTGTAAGACGATTCTAGTCACTCTTGAAGCCGAGAGACGATCGTTCTCGTGTTCAGTACCCTCGCCGAACCATAGGGAAAGCGTGTAGAAGTTTAGATGGATCGCTTTCGTTGATAGTCTGGGAGATTCTTCGTCAGAGATCTACCCCCTTTCTGTAGTCCTTAGAATCGGGAGAACCGCACTCCGAAGGACAAGCGTTGCACGCCCTGTGGAGCCCTGCTTGTAGTATTGCTCCCTCGATGCCTGCGCTGTTGTACTTCTGCAGACAGAGCATGGCGGCACGAGCCTCGATCTCTCTGCGTCTGATACGCTTTCCACCGCGCTCGACATCGAGTTCCGGACACCAGACGCGCCTGACAATCAAGCATCGTCCCTTTCCCTATCCTAAGCGAGTCTAAAAGACTTCTTGAGTTGTATGC
>JBARZO010000453.1:0-6759 GCA_049650165.1 Rubrobacteraceae bacterium | reverse complement strand
GCCTCCCATGGTCCGCCATCCTACTGCCATCCCGGCCCTTGTCCGTCGGAGTCATTTCAGGTCCGGCTTTGCCTCTAGACGTTAATGATCTCATACGGCGCTGATCCTGAACATCGTACAAACGAATGACTTTTTGTTCGTCCAAAAGTCCTAGTTCACCTCATGCGCCGGTTACACGATCTCTTGCATAAAGTAACTACGCGTCAGGGTCGATTACGGTTTTCCTATAGCCGATTTTACGTTGCTGCCGGGCTTCGACGGCGCAGGATCTCGACCGCTGAGCCTGCGAGCACGGTATCTTCCAGACGGACCTCCGGTTTTGCCACTTTTACCCGGACCGCTTCTACCGGAGTGTGCTGTTCCAGTACCGCGGAGGCAATTCTTTCGGCCAACGTTTCTGTCAGGTTTACAGGGTCTCCTTCGGCTACCTCTCGTGCCTGACGGTAGACTTCGCTGTAGTCGACGGTCTTTGTGAGATCGTCGGAGCGGCCCGCCGGTTGTAGGTCGCAGTGCAGCTCTACGTCCACCACGAAGCGTTGGCCCAAGTCGCGCTCGGCGGGAAGCGTGCCGTGGTAGCCGTAGAAGATCATGCCCTCCAGCAGTATTCGGTCCTCGCTCACGATGGTCCTTTCGATTGGAGTTCTATGTTTAGCACGCTATCAGTATGCCAGGGCGTGATACCTCCTACGAACCGCGCCCGGTTTCTCATGCTAACCTCTGCTTGCTTGAGAGTGAGGAGAGAGACATTACACGTCCCTTTGTAACGGTAAGCTACGCCCAGACGCTCGACGGACGCCTGGCGACCTGTACCGGTAGTTCACAGTGGATAAGCTGCCCGGACTCGTTGTGCTTTGCACACACGTTGCGGGCCAAACACGACGCTGTCATGGTCGGGGTGGGAACCGTATGCAAGGATGATCCTCGTCTGACGGTCCGGCACGCCGAAGGCCAAGACCCACTACGCGTGGTCGTGGACAGCTCGCTGCGAACCCCGCTAGATGCCGCGGTGCTCTCGGAGAGCGCTTGTGAGGGAACGCTACTAGCGGTCACGGAGGAAGTGGAGGAGGATCGGTGCGAGATGGCCCGTTCCCTGGGCGCAACAGTTTTGAAGTTGCCGGCGGAGCCTGGTAAAAGGGTGGATCTGGACGCGTTGCTGGAGGCGCTTCAGGAGAAGGGTGTAAGTTCGGTTATGGTCGAAGGCGGGGCGACGCTCATCACTTCCCTATTGCGGGGTCGGCTGGTGGATCGCCTGGCGGTCTGCGTGGCGCCGAAGATACTCGGCAGCGGCATCGAGGCGGTTGGTGAGCTCGGCATTCAAGACCTGGCAGACGCGGTAAGGTTGACCAACGTATCCTTTATCCCCTACGGAACAGATATGGTAATGGACGGTCGCGTCGAGTACCCGGATGTCCGCGACGGCTGAGATGGTCGCCAATCCGGCCTCCGAAGACTCGCTCGAAGCCTGCGCTCTCTGGTTCACCGCGCCGCGTACGGCGGCAATTTACCCCGAAACCGTACCAGCCCCCAGGCCGGGCGAAGTACGCATTCGGGCTGCGGTCTCGGCTATAAGCGCGGGGACCGAGATGCTCGTCTATCGTGGGCAGGTCCCGCCCGATACGGCTCTGGATCTGCCAACACTCTCGGGAAGCTTCGGCTTTCCTATCAAATACGGCTATTCAACCGTCGGACATGTCCTGGACGTCGGCCCCAACGTGGAAACTTTTTCTCCCGGAGACCCGGTTTTCGTCCACCACCCGCACCAGAGCGTATTCGCCGTGTCGGCGGACATGCCCGTCCGGCTGCCGTACGAAATCGACCCGCTGTTGGGCGTCTTCACGGCGAACCTGGAGACAGCTTTTAACATTGTTCACGACACACCGCTGAAGCTCGGTGAGACGGCGGTCGTTTTCGGGCAGGGCGTGGTCGGGTTTCTGGTGGCCCGTCTGTTGTAGATGTCCGGTGCCCGGGTGTTGGTCGTCGAACCGCTTGAGAAACGGCGGGGTCTTGCGGCCGCCGGCGTGGATGGGGTCTTCGAGCCCGAAGAAGGCCTGGTAGACAGGATCTCCGAGGCGACAGATGGACGGGGCGCGGACGTGGTGATCGAGGCCGCGGGATCGGGCGATTCTTTGCCGGCAGCTATAGATTGCGTGGCTGACGAGGGCACGGTGGTCGCGGCGTCATGGTACGGGACAAAGCCGGTCGAACTCTTTCTCGGGGGACACTTTCATCGTGGACGGGTTAGGGTCGTTTCCTCGCAGGTAGGGCGGCTGAACCCGGGGCTGACGCCGCGCTGGGACCGGGAGCGTCGGATGGCGTCGGTTCTCGGGTTGCTAGCGGATCACCGACTGCAACTGGAATACTTGATCTCCCACCGCTTCCGATTCGATGACGCGCAGGAGGCATACCGGCTAATAGACGAACGCCCGGAAGAAACGGTCCAGGTGATCCTGACCTACGATGAGAGCTAAGGGGGAGAGTGTGTACGAGATCTACGTGTCGGCGCAATTCGAGGCGGCGCACCGACTGGTCGGAGACTTCGGCCCAGCGACCCGCCTGCACGGACATACCTACAAACTGGAAGTCGTCATCCGCGGCGAAAACCTGAAAGACGATGGAACACTCTACGACATCGGCCAGCTACGCCCGGCGATAGACGAACTCGCGGCCTCGCTTCACTACCGAGATCTGGGCGAAGTACCGGGCCTAGAAGGCGTGAACACAACCGCCGAGAACGTCGCCCGCTACTGCTGGGACGAGTTGGCTCCCGACCTGAAAGGACAAGGGCTCGGTTCGCTGGTGGTCCGCATTTGGGAGTCCCCCGAAGTCTATGCGGCCCGCGAAGACCAGATCGACTGAGACAGTGCGCCTCGCCTTCATCACCGTCGGGGATACGGGTCGCAAGACCGGCGGGTATCTCTACAACGCCCGGGTATGTGGCGGCCTGAGGGAAAAAGGCGTCGAAGTCGAGGAGATTTCAGCTTGCGACACTTCCCCGGAAGAACAGAGAACCGCTGCTCCCCACTTTGGTTCCGGGTTCGACGCCCGTGACTACGATGTCCTCGTAGTGGATGCACTGGCCTGTGTCGTCTGCGCACCACACCTGGAACGCTGGCGCGAAACGACCCCGGTCGTGGCGATGGTCCACGAGTTGCCCAGCATCGCCGGCTCCGGAAGCCCGGACTACGAGGAACCTTTGCTGCGCTCCGACCGCGTCGTCACCGTGAGCGGTCACGGACGAAGCCTTCTGGAGAATCGGGTTCTTTCAGGAGAGCGGATCGACGTCGTGCCGCCGGGGTTCGATCGTCTCCGAGTAGGTGGCAGCGAAAGCCAAACCTCTCACCAGGATGGCACGATTCGCGCCCTCTGCGTAGCGCAGTGGATACCGCGCAAGGACATAATCGCGCTGGTCGAAGCCTGGACCCTGCGAGAGCGACAGGGCACCACGCTGGAACTTATAGGGGAGACAGACGCCGATCTCGAATACGCCGCATCCGTGTGGTCGGCTATCGAGGCAGCGTCCGGGCACTCCATACGGGTGGCCGGTACCGTGGACGATGCAGCGTTACGGGGCGCTTACGCGACAGCCGATTTCTTCGTTCTCCCTTCACAATACGAGGGTTACGGCGTGGTGTACGCCGAAGCGTTGGCGAACGGCCTGCCGGTCATCGCCTGTGAAGTGGGACCGGTCCCGGAACTCGTCGGTAAAGCAGCCGCCCGGCTAGTTCCACCGGGCGACGTGGCGACACTCGATAGAGCTTTGACCCTCTTGCTGGAAAACCCTGATCTACGCGCCAGAATGTCCGCTGCCGCTTACAGGCGTGCCGAAGAGCTACCGCGCTGGAACGAAACGATCGAAGGCTTCCACGAGGTTCTTCTGGCAGCGGTCGGGGAGCGGGGGAGAGTAGCGTGACTAAAGAGGAACTCCGCCGTCAAAACCGGCGCTCCTGGAACGCAGTGGTAGGAGTGCACAACAGCCACCGGGGAGACCTCGCCGGTTTCCTCCGCGACAGCGGTAGCACTTTGTTTCCTGAAGAACGTTCTTTGCTCGGAGACCTGGAAGGCAAGAAGCTGGCCCACCTGATGTGTAACTCGGGCGGAGATTCCCTGAGCCTGGCGCTGCTCGGAGCTTTCGTTACCGGCGTTGACATCAGCGATGAGGCAATCCGTGCGGCCCGCCAACTCTCTGAAGAGTCCCGCATTCCGGCGCACTTCACGCGGGCCGACATCTACGATTGGTTGGAAGAGAATCGACTAGAGGAAAGACGCTACGACGTAGTTTTCTCTTCGTATGGTGTAGTCTGCTGGCTGCCGGACTTGGAGCTTTGGGCGGATGGCATAGCGCGAGTTCTTAGTCCCGGCGGACGCTTCGTGTTGATGGAGTTTCATCCGGCGGCGGACGTATTCAACGAGGATTGGAGTTTCGTCCACGACTACCCTGCCGGTGGCGAACCGTTGTCGCTGAAAGAGGGTGTAGGAGACTACGTGGCGGAATCGGGCGGAGGCTTAACGCCGGCGGGGTTCGTCGAGGGTGCGCGGGACTTCGAGAACCCGGAGGACTGTCACCTCTTCCGGTGGGGATTAGGGGAGGTGGTCACAGCATTAGCGGGAGCGAGATTTAGGATCACGACCCTCGAAGAGTATTCCTACTCGAACGGAGAGCGCAAGTTCGTCGGGATGCGGGAATTGCCGGGACGCCGAATGATCCCTCCCGAGGGCTTGCCTGCTATTCCTCTGATGTACGGGTTAGTGGCCGAGAAGCTCTGAGCTTTGGTCTGAGGTTCAGGGTTGTGAGGGTATATGGGCGTGGATGCTGGTGCCTTTCCCGGGGGCGCTCCGGATCTCAACAGTTCCGCCAAGATTCGACGCCCGCTCGCGCATGGATTGCAGGCCCAGGTGGCCCGGAAAGTCTCCGCCGGCGTCGAAGCCCGCGCCATCATCGGAGACCTCGAAGGTAGTAACTCCATTGCGGCATTCCATCTCGATCCGCACATTGTTTGCCCGGGCGTGCTTGACTGTGTTGTGAAGGGCTTCTTGGACTATGCGGTAGATGGTTTCCTTTACCTCTAAAGACACGTCGGGTTCTTCGCAGAGCGTGGCGGCGACTCCTATATGGTGCCGGGCGCGTAGGGCTTCGGTTTGTTTTTCGAGGGCTGCTACGAGTCCCTCTTTCTCCAGAGAATCGGGGCGCAGCTCGAAGATCAAAGCTCGCATCTCGGCCAAACCTGCTTCGGCCAGCGACAGGACGTAATCCAGGGGTTCGGCGAGGCGATCCGGATTGTGCTCCAGCAGGGTCCGGGCGGTCTTGGTCCCCAGCGCAATGCCGTAGAGCGCCTGGGAGACGGAGTCGTGCAGCTCGCGGGCGAGGCGCTGGCGCTCTTCGAGGGTAGCCTTGCCGCGGGCTTCGGAGTAGAGGCGGGCGTTCTCCACGGCCACGGCGGCCTGGTCGGCAACGGCCTCCAGGAAGACCTTCTCGTCCTCGCCGGGTTCCTGGCCGGGCAGGTAGTGCAGGTTGATTCCGCCCACAACCTGGCCGCGGAACAAGAGCAGCGTGCTGAAAATAGTGTCCCATGCAACCTGGTGAATAAAAGGCCGCACAGGAGACCACAACGGGTCGTTCAAGACCTGCTGCCGGACGCCTCGTAAGAGCGTGCTGCGACGTTCGCGGAATATTTCGTCTATCTCAGATTTGACTCCAGTACGGTAGGCAACCTGAAAAGCATCCGTATATCCCTCAGGCAGACCGTAGGAGCCGACCAACTGGAACATGCCGGTATCTTTATCCGACATGACGACGGCGGAGGCGACCGCCGAGCTGGCCTCTACCATGCTCTCCGCCAGGGTGTTCAGCGTGCTTTCGACCGGCTGATCCAGGGTCAAGCTCGAAGCTATGCTGGAGAGGGCTCCCACCCTTTGTTCGAGCATCTGCTGGGCCCGCACCCGCTCGGAGACGTCGTGGGCGACGACGCAGAGGGCCTGCCGGCTGGCGTAGAGGATAGTGCTCGCGCTGACCTCGACGTCTACTAGAGAACCGTCTTTCCGACGGTACTTGCGCTGGCCCAGGGCGTGACGTTTCTTTTCCCGCGTGAGGCGCATGTTCCGGGCGATACTCTCGTCGTCATGGGCAACGATGTCGTAGAGCGTCATTCGCCGGAACTCTTCTTCCGTGTAGCCGAGCGCCTCGCGGGCGGCGGGGTTAGACTCCACAATGCGCGCGGATTCGGCGTCTACCAGGAAGATGTTCTCCGCGGCTTCCTCGATCACGGTGCGGTACAGGCGCTCGCTCTCGCGCAAAGCCTCTTCGGCCTTCTTCCGCTCGGTGATATCACGCGTTATCCCGAGGAGTCCGGAAACCTCGCCTCTGGCGTCGCGGAGCGGAACGGCGTGGGTCTCCAGCCAGCGGCGCGTGCCTTTGCGCCCGATGAGCTCGAACTCCAGCCTCCCTGACCGGCCACGCAGCACCTTCTCTGTGAGCGCCACGAAATACGCCCGGTCCTTGGGAACGATGTAGCCGTACACTGATTTTCCGCGCACCTGCTCCAGTGAGTCTGCCTCGATCATGGACAGGCCGGCGGGATTCATCTCCAGCAGGGACCCGTTCATGCCGAGTACCTTGACACATTCCGGTTCCGTGTCGATGATCTGGCGCAGACGGTTCTCGCTTTGCGTCTGGGCTTCTTCGGCCTTTTTACGTCCGGTGATGTCCTGGATCTGGGAGATGAAGTGAACGGGCGCCTCGGTGTCGTCGCGCACCAGCGACAC
>JBARZO010000452.1:0-2521 GCA_049650165.1 Rubrobacteraceae bacterium | reverse complement strand
AGTCCGGAGCGCAGGAGATCACCCGCGAAGTCTTCGAGCGCTCCCGGAACTAGGACGCCAAACCTATATAATTTCGCTCATGGGTATTCGAGACTTTATTCAATATTTGGAAGAACACCGCGAAAAGTTGCAACATTCTGGGGAGTTATCTACAGAGGAACACGAGGAAACGCTCCGGCAAGCCGAGATGATGGTCGGAATGTCCGACGCTGCCATCAAAGAACTCGACTCCGTACTGAACAACCGCCGCATAAACCTCCCTGAAGAGCACGCCGTCCGCTTCGCCCAAGACATCTTTCTCCATCTCAAGCAAGCGGAACAAAAGGTCAAGGAAGCCCTCCGCACACCAAGCTCCTGAAACACCGTTCGTCCCCAGTTCCTTGACCACTACTTGACCTTGTCCCAGGGTCAAGGTTTACACTCGGAGTATGAGGGATCGGCTCACCATCGGGGAGGTTGCGAAGCTCACGGGAGTGACGACGAAGACGGTGCGTCACTACCATAAGATCGGGCTGCTCGCCGAACCGGAGCGCTCGGAAGCCGGCTACCGACTCTACGATGCGGGCGATTTGTTGCGCCTCCAACGCATCCGGCAGCTGCGCTCTTTCGGGCTCTCGCTACAGCAGATCAAGACCGTTCTCGGGGAGACCAGCAACGAGCATTCTTTGAGAGAAGCCCTTGCAGCACTGCTGGAGGAGGTCTCATTAGAGATAGAGAAGCTAGAGGATCGTCGGCGTCGCCTGGAAAGCCTGCTGTCGCAAGAAGACCAGGAAATCTCTATCGAGCCTTCGGACAAGCCCTACGCCATAAAGCTGGCTGAAGAGCATCTCGGAGAACACCTGTCGGAGATCAGCGCCGATCTGTGGGAACAGGAAAAGAATATGTGGGCCACCCTTGACGCCTTCGAGTGGCCGGACGGTTATCGGGAAATGCAAGAGTTTATTACCTTCTACTACGCTGACCACCCCGACGAGTACCGTAAGATGCTCGATATCTCGGAACGACTTGCGGCCTTCGCCAAACTGCCGGAAGACTCCCCCGAAGTCGAACGGCTGGCGGAGGATCTCATCCGGCACCTGGAGCATACTCCATTTCCAGACGGTCCTCCGGAGGATTCACCGTTTACCTCCGGGCCGATGGGCGAAGTATTTGTGGAGATGCTGAATTCACACTTCTCTTCCGCCCAACAGCGTGTTATGGAGTTGGTTCAAAAACATTTCGATGGAAAAAGCGAATCTTGAAGCGCCTGCTCAAGTGGCTGTTGCCGGTACTCATTGTGTGCGAGATTGGGCTCGTGAGGCTGAAAATCTTGGATCTCAAGGAGGCCGTCTTCATAGTAGTAGGAGCGGAAGTTTTGCTCTTGGTCGTCGGTGGAACCCAGATTCGGTCCGCGGTTCGTGAGTACAGACGGAACCGGGCGGCGGGCTTCGACGGATGGAAGGCACTCGAAGGCGGTGTAGACGTACTGCTCCCCCGGCTGGCGGCCCGGCTCATTGTCTCCGAACTGCGACTTTTCTACTGCCTCCTCAGATGGGTTTTGCGCCGTACAAGGCTCAGGGAAGGAGAGTTTTCGTACCATAAGCGCTCGACACTGGATATGTTTGTGTTGATGATAGTGCTCGTTAGCCCCGTTGAGGTATTGGTGATCGAGCTGCTGCTACAGGCGTTTCTGCCTTTGCTCTGGCTGCGGATTCTGGTTCTGTTCCTCGAAGTCTACGCCGTGTTCTGGATCGTTGGTTTCTACGCCTCACGGATAGTCCTTCCTCATCGCCTCGAAGAGACGGGGCTGCGACTCCACCACGGCATCTTCGTGGAAGGATTCATCCCCTACGTCGATATAGAAAGCGTAGAGCGAGCCCGGCAAAAAGCACCGGAATGGGGCGACGGACTGCAGAGGATGGGAGACGAAGCGTATCTGGCAATCGGAGGAAACACAGATATTGCACTCAAACTTCACTCCCGCCGTGCTCTGCAAGGCTTCATTCGCCTCGCAGAACCGATGAGCACCGTGCATCTGGCGATCGACGACCCAAAACGCTTTGCACGAGAACTGGACAATAGACTAAATAGCCGGGTATCCGTATCCAGTGCTCGTAGCATTCGGGATAGCTTATGCTAGAAGCTTCGCCTGAACATCCGAACTGTATCTTCAACTTGGCGAACTTGGTGAAAAAAAGAGCCAGGTCCGCCGGGACAGTTTTAGATTGTTTGGACGTGTAGAGGTCGAAGGAACAACGCGGGCTGGTTTTGTGTGTGATTGTGAAACCGTTGCGGCTCGTTTTCGTATAGACCTGATAATGTACTAGTCGCTGCGGCGTTCAATTGGAGGTTTCGAGGTTTTGAGTTTTAGGTCTAAATTTCTGCTGGTGTTTTCGAGCCTTGTTGTGGCTCTTTTGTTGGTGGCGGGCTGTTCAGAGGATCAAGCCCCAGCTCCTAAAGAGGACAACGTGGCCCAGTCGCCGCCGCAAGCCGCCCAGGGGATACCGGAAGGCGAGGCGGTCGCCCAGGTTGCCTCACAGGT
>JBARZO010000451.1:0-3983 GCA_049650165.1 Rubrobacteraceae bacterium | reverse complement strand
GTCGCAAGGTCGCGCGACGAGAGTTCGTCGCGCGACTCTGCAGCCACTATTTCATCGCCGACTTCCGCTGCGACTCGCCCATTCTTCTTTATGACTAACACACGGTCCCCTTCGGTTTTTAGCGAGTAACCCGGCGGCCATATAATCAGACTAGAAGGGTAATCTCCGGCATTCGCAAGACGCAGACATCCGTTGTCGGTCAAGATTAGCCTGCCTGCACCTCTTGCTGTCATAACCCCTCTTTTTTGGGTCTTCTGTGTGGGAAAGAAGATTCCATCCTGAGAGGAAGTCGTCGTATTCGCCGGACCGTCGGCTTTAGTGGACTCAGTTGTGGCAGGTTTCTGTGGCGAAGTCGTAGAAGTCGCTGGAGGCGCGGAAGTCGAGGTTACACCAGTCGTGGTCTTTGGTTCCGGCGATTCGGCTGTAGAAGCAGTCTCCGTAACGGAAACCGTGCCGCAACCGGTGATCGCGAACAACGCTACAACCAGCGCCACCTTCGAGTAGTAGCTCAACTTATGCATGGGCTAACAAACCACCAAATCTACCTCATCTGTAAGCCTTGTAACCTACATACTCTACTGTATAATCAGAAGCGTTGTGTTGGAGCAAGGGGTCCTACCGGGCTCGTTGCTTTTTTAACGCCTAAAACGAGGTGAATACAGACGAAACGGTTGGAGAAATTGACGCAGGTTGTGGAGGATTCCCTCCCGGAGGAGGCGGAGCTTGTAGAGGCTCGCTTCTCGGGGGGATCTCAGCTTACCCTGCTCGTGGATCGGGAGGACGGAACCGTGGACCACGAGTTTTGCACGCGGATGGCATCCGCCGTTTCGCCGGCTTTGGAGGCGGAAGGCTACGACGGTATGGTCGAGGTCTCGTCTCCGGGTATCGAGCGCCCACTGACTAAGCCGGATCACTTCCGGCGCTTTGTGGGACACGAGGCGAAGGTGCGGCTTGCGGAGCCTATCGAGGGCCAGCGCAACTTCACCGGCGCCATTACCCGGGCTGGAGAAGATAGCTTTGCCCTACAACTCTCTGTGGATGAGGCGGAGGTGGAGCTGCCGTTCGGCTCCGTCGCCCGCGCGCATCTCAAGGAGGACATATAAATGAACGCTGCACTACTTTCAGCGCTACACGAGATAGAGCTAGAGAAAAACATACCGTTTGAGACGGTCAAAAGCGTCCTGGAGGAGTCCTTGCTTGCGGCCTACGAGGGGCGCGAAGAGGCTGAAGAAGGCGCGGAGGTCGTCCTGGATGCGGATACCGGCGATTTGCAGGTCTTCAAGGAGGGGGAGGATATAACGCCCCATGACTTTACTCGTATCGCGGCCCAGGTCATGCGCCAGACGTTCTACCAGCGGCTGAACGAGATCAACAACGAGCAGCTCCTGGACGAATATGGTGGGAGGATGGGCGACGTCGTTACCGGCATCGTGCAGCAAGCCCACCGGCGCATGACGCTCGTGGATTTAGGACGGGTCGAGGCGATACTCCCGGCCAGCGAGCAGGTCCAGAACGAGCGGTACGAGAATGGACAGCGGATCAAGGTGTACCTCTCAGAGATCCGGGAGCCCGGACGAGGCCCGAGCCTGGTGGTCAGCCGCCGGCACGAAGGACTGTTGAACGAGCTTTTCAGGCTGGAAGTGCCGGAGATCTACGACGGACTCGTTGAGATAAAAGCCGTCGCCCGCGAAGCGGGACTCCGTTCAAAGGTCGCCGTATGGTCGAACGAGATGGGTATTGACCCGGTTGGGGCGTGTGTGGGGCCGCGGGGCAGCCGCGTGCGGGCCGTGGTCTCCGAGCTTCGGAACGAGAAAATCGACATCATCCAGTGGGACCCGGACCCGGCGCGGTTTATAGCCAAGGCTCTTTCGCCGGCGCGGGTGCGGGAGGTTTACCTGGATGAAGATGAGCGGATGGCGGAGGTGATCGTGCCGGACGACCAGCTCTCCCTCGCGATCGGTCGGGAGGGGCAGAACGCCCGGCTCGCCGTCAAGCTGACCGACTGGAAAATAGACATTAAGCCCGAGAGCCAGGCCATAGAGTACGAAGGTGAAGAAGAGTGGGAGCCCGAGGAAGATTCTTCCATGCACCGTTGCCGGGCGGTCCTCTCCAATGGCCGGCGATGCGCCAACATGGCGCTGCCGGATTCCCTCTTTTGTGGCATCCCGTCGCATCAGGAGCAGGCCGCCGAGTTCGAGGATCTGGTAGAAGGCTCGGTAGAGAGCCCCGTAGAGGGTTCGCAGGGGGTTGTAGATGAGTAAGCGCGTATATGAGATAGCTAAAGAACTAGAACTGGATAACAAAGAGGTCCTCAGTCGTCTGAACGAGGCCGGCGTCGAGGTAAATCACCATTCGGCTTCCATAGAGGACTCGGTCTTCGATCAGGTCTTTGGAAACGGCCAACCGGTTGAGACGCAGAACGGACGCACTGAGGCCCAGGAGGCCGAGGCCCAGGAAGCCCGTGTGGAAGCGGAGAAATCCGGCCACAACGCGGCGATCAGCGAGGCTCCGGCAGAGGAGCCGGTCTCCGTGCCGGATGACGCACCCCAGAAACAGAAAGGCGGCGGCAAGAAGCGGCGGCGGGTGGTGATCGACGCGAGCGCCACCAACCGCGGCCCGCGTCCGAGTTCTGCTCCGGCCCAGCCGAAAGAGCCTCGTCAGGCTCCGCCGGAGCCCGTAGAAGAAGAGTCCGCCGCCGTGCGCGTCGAGCCGGGTGCGACGGTCAAGGATCTTGCCGACGCCGTCGGCATTCCCCCGACGCAGGTTATAAAGGTGCTCATGGGCCTCGGGGAGATGCGGACGGTAACTCAGACGCTCTCCATCGAGGAAATAGAGTTGATCTCCGAAGAACTGGGCGTCACGGTCGAGGTCGCGGCTGTAGATGAGCCTGCCCCAGAAGAAATTCTGCCGGAGGACTCGCCAGAGGATTTGGTGGAGAAGCCGCCGGTGGTTACAGTAATGGGCCACGTGGACCACGGCAAGACTTCGCTCCTAGACTACATCCGCAAAGAGAGCGTACAGTCCGGCGAGGCTGGGGGTATTACCCAGCACATCGGCGCCTATCAGGTGGAGACCGATGGCCGGAGTATTACCTTTATCGATACGCCGGGCCACGAGGCGTTCACCGAGATGCGCGCCCGGGGTGCGAAAATTACCGACGTGGTCGTGCTGGTAGTGGCTGCTGACGATGGGATCATGCCGCAGACCCAGGAGGCCATCGAGCACGCCCGGGCAGCCGGCGTACCGCTGGTCGTGGCACTGAATAAGATCGACGTTCCGAACGCCAACCCGGATCGGGTCCTCGGACAGCTCTCCGAGCAGGAACTCGTGCCGGAGTCCTACGGCGGCGATACGGTTACTGTGTCGGTGTCGGCTAAGACCGGCGAAGGAATTGACGAGCTTCTGGAGAACATCCTGATAGTTGCGGAGCTCGAAGAGCTTCAGGCCAACCCAAAAGCCCCGGCGAGCGGGTACGTGATCGAGGGCGAGCGCGACCCGGGCCGCGGTCCGGTGGCGACGCTTTTGCTCAACCGCGGCACGTTGCACAAGAGTGACGTGGTGCTGGCCGGTACGGCCTACGGTCGGGTGCGGGCCATGCTGGACTACACCGGCAAACGAGTCAACAGCGCCGAGCCCGGGGACCCGGTCGAGATACTCGGTCTCTCCGGCGTCCCCGAAGCCGGAACCCGGTTCCAGGTCGTCGAACACGAACGTCAGGCTCGCGATAAAGCCCAGCAGTCCGAGGCTGCCTTTAGGCGACAAGAGTTGGCTGAAGGCGGCACTCGCCGAACCCTCGAAGAGCTTCTCGGTGAGGGTGGAGTACAGGATCTAAATCTGGTCATAAAGGCTGACGTCGCCGGTTCCGTGGAGGCTCTCAAGGAGTCGCTCGCCAAGCTCACTAACGAAGAGGTTCGGATCAACATCGTCCGTAGCGGGGTGGGCGCGCTCACCGAGAACGACGTTATGTTGGGGTCTGCCTCCGA
>JBARZO010000450.1:0-4814 GCA_049650165.1 Rubrobacteraceae bacterium | reverse complement strand
GTCCTACCACCGTTCCGTGCCCGTGGGCCGCTTCTACGTGAACGTGCCCGGCGTTCAGGTCGGGTCCAAAGCCATAGCGAAAAGGATCACCGAAGGAGTTCCCGAGCAGCCGACGGACTTCGAAGAGCGGCTCAGCGAGGCTGGGATCTGTGAGGAAGACAAGGAGTTGCTGCCCCACGTAGAGCGCGAGGCGGTCCACCGCAACGCCTACAGCTTTCTAGCCGGGGCGACGGATCATTTCCTTCCCTACTACGATCCGGATATCCCGTTCTAATGAACCGTGTTCCGGACGTAATCGAGGGCGAAGCTGGACGGATGCCCGTGATCGCCACACTCTACCGTTGCGGCTGCGTTACCAGCCACACCCCGGCGGGCTACCTTACAGAGGCCGTCTTCTGCCCCGAGGCGCTGACCATCGAGCGTGAGCGCCTCGTCCTGCAAAGGGTTCAGCGTAAAACGGAACTCGAAGATCCCCGAATGGACGAGCTCATACCGGCGCTCGAAGAGCGGGAGGCCGCGCTCGAAGCGCATCGGAGGGGCGCGGGCATAGCCGAGACCGTCGACCGGATGAGCGATCCGGATCTCCTTCCCGGAGAGGTCCCGGTAGCAGCCCCCGCCAATTTCGCTACGAAGAAAGCAACGAAGAAAGGAGTGCCGTCTTGAGTCCGTCGCCATCTATCGTGGAACTTCTAGAAAACCCGGACGCTTTCCGCGACTGGCTCCACAAGAAGAAGCCCCTGGAAGTAGTGGGCGAAAAAGGCAGCGCCCGCTGCCCGCTGGCGCGGTTCCTGCGCTCGCACTGGCCCAAAGACCGCTGCGAGGTTGGAAGAAACCATTTCTGGATTTGCTGGGGACGGCCCTCGGAGCTGCCCGCCTGGGCCTCTGACTTCGTCCACGCCGCCGACTATTTCATGGCTGATAGCGAAGCTGGTCCGTACCCGCAAATCCACGCCGTGGAAGCCCTGGATATCCTCGACGAGTCCACCGGTTGTCGCCGCGGCGATCACCCCGGCGGAGGCCGCTGATATGGCCGCCGGTGTCATATCCAGCCCCGGAACCAAGTACGGCCCGTGCGGGGAGCCTTGCTCTCATCGCGACTGCGCCGAGTCCCGGCGCATGGCCGCGGCTGTGTGTCGTTTCTGCGACGAGTCCATCGGATACGAGAGACGCTTCTATAACGAAGGGGCTCCCGGCTCCTACGACCTGGTCCATGCCGTCTGTCTCGAAGATGTCGTGGGCGTTTGATCTTTGCTGGTCGACCGTCCGGCCCCCGCCGTAAGTCGATGGGGCCGGTCGGTCCGGCCCATACTAAAGAGAGGAGCTTTTCGTGACACCGAATCAGCTAGAAGGGACAGTGGAGTTCGCCGGCTACGAGTGCCTTGCCTACGAGACGACCTATCCGAGCGAAGCTGGTGGAGCCATCGCTATCTACCTGGTAGACGCCTCAGACGAGGAACCCGTCGCCACGGCCACCGTGAACGTCGAGGGCGTGAGCGAGAACCTTCCCCCCTCGGAGGTCCTTATCAAGGACTACTCGGAGAACGAGGGGATGATGGACGCTCTCATCGCGGCGGGACTCGCCTGCGACACGGGCCGACGCGTGCCGACCGGCTACGTCACCGTGCCGGTGGCGCGCCTGCTCTACGACGAACACCAGGGCAAATCACAACAAGAGGAGGTGTAGCGTGAAGGTTAAGGCCAAAGCCGGGGTGCTCTCGAAGCTCCTTGCCATAGTCGCGCGGGCGGTGCCCGCTAAACGTACCGCGGTGCCGATACTCTCGGCGGTCCTGATCGAAGCTAAAGACGGCGTGCTCAAGATGAGCGCTACTGACATGGAAATCTCCATAGCCCTCGGCGCCCGCGCACCCGTAGAGGAGGAAGGAAGCGTCGCGGTACCCGCGCGCGTCCTGCTGGACATCCTCAAGTCCCTTCCCGACGAGGAGGTACTATTAGCGGCCGACGGGAAGACGGCTTCTGTCTCCCGCGGCAAGAACGCCTACGAGCTCGTTGCCCACGACAACCCGGATGCGTTCCCAAAACTACCAGCGTTCCCCTCACCGAGCGAGCCACCGAACGGGTCGCCTGAAGTCTCTTCAGCAGCTCCGGCGGAAGAAGCAAACGCAGATCCCGAGGAAGATGCGGACGCAGGTGCAGGGCCAAGCCCGGAAGTAAACCCGAAAGACGCCTCAGATGGCAAAGCAGAGTCTAGCGCTCCTGCCGGCCCCGCCGAGGCGTCCGCCGAGACGGTCTTCTCCGTGCCAACAGCCCAACTCGTCGCCGCCGTCAAATCCGTTTTTCCGGCTGTCTCTTCCGACGATCAGCGTCCGGTCCTCACTGGTGTCTTCTTCTCTTTCGGCGAAGGCCGCGCCACGATGGCCGCCACGGATGGCTACCGGCTGGCCGTAAACGAGGCGAAGCTGGAAGGCGCCGTAGGGGCCGCCGGCACCGCCCTCATTCCGGGACGCGCGCTTAGGGAGCTGGTAAAGCTCTGCGAACTCGGGGAGGAGGCCAATGTGGCGCTCACCGAGAACGCCGCGATATTCTCCGTAAGGGGTGTCGTGCTCTCTACCCGCCTGATAGATGGCAACTACCCCGCCTACGAGAAGCTCTTGCCGGAAGCTTCGGAACACGAGTTCACGGTGGAGGCCGAGTCGCTCAAGGGCGCCTTGCGGAGGGTTAGCCTTATAGCAGGCTGGGAGAACCCGCCCGCGCCGGTGCAGCTCTCTTTTTCCAGGCCGGGGAAATCTGATGAGCCCAAGCTTCTGGAAAAGAGTGCTGGCGAAAGCCCCGGCGAGACTGCAGGCGAACGCAGCGAAAGCGGAGCTGTAGCTGGCGATGGGCAAAGTGGAGAACTCACGATCACCGTTAAGGGTGCCGTGGCGGGACGGGCGACCGAGACCGTGGCCGCTGATGTACCGGAGGGCGCGGAATTCGCGTCCTGCTTCAATCCTCTGCACCTCCTCAAAGGGGCAGAGGTTATCGAGGCCGAGAAGATCCGCTTTCTCGTAAACGACCCCCAAAAGCCGGTCCTACTAAGCGGGCCGGCGGAGCCAGGGCAAAGCCGAGACGACGCAAAGAGCGAAGATCGGCCGGGCAGGTTTGTGTATCTGGCGATGCCCCGCCGAGATCCCGAAGCCGAAACCAAGGCGGAGACTTCGCCTGAGGCCCAGGCCGGTGCAACCAACGATTCCGAAGAGGAGGCCGGATGATCGACGACATCCAACAGCCGCCCACAGAAGTGGATGCTACGGCGCACGAAACAGAAGCCATAGAGCCGCCGCTAGATCGGGATGCTATGGTCGGCCTTATGCGTCGCTACAGCGCTGCAAAGCGCGCGCGGGAAGAGGCCGAGGCTAACGGGACGGCGTACATCGCCCAGGTCCGCGAGGAGGTCAAGCAGGACCTACAACCCATGAGGGAGCAGGAAGAGCGGTACAGGGAAGCGATGCTCGTCTTCGTCCGCGAGTACAACGCCGGCGCATCCTTTCGTGTGCCGGGACTCGGTTCCGCGCACACGCAAAAGCGCACCGTAACCGAGATCAACGACCGGGAACTCCTGGTCGCCCACCTGGAGGAGCGGGAGCCCGAAACGCTCGCGGAACTCTACGACCGGAAGATCAGCGACTCCCGGGCAAAGAAGCTCGCCCAGACGCGCCGGCAGGAGGCTGGCGAGATTCTCCCCGGTACCGTGACTGCCGAGAAGGAAACCCTCGTCGTCAAGTTCGCTTAGGCCGGAAGTCCGGGTACGGAGGTAGGGCGAAAGCGCGGGGGCGCGAACGCGAGGCCGCGAACGCGAGGCTCAGAAAGGAGGTGGTGTAGAATGTCCCGCGTTATGACTTCCAAAGACCCCTGGGAAGAGATCTTCGCCGACGACCCGGTCGAGGGCTTCCGGGTGCCCCCGGCCTGGGACCGCAGGAAGCGGTCCTTCGAGGTACTTGTCGACGAGGAAGACTTCGTCTTCTGCTCGCTAAGAGACCAGCGGACCGTCTTCCATCACACAGACGGCTCCACCAGCCTCGACCCCGACGACCTGGGCTACTCGCTGGAGGCGTCTGAAGACGGCGAACCCTCTCCCGGCATGCTTGATTTGGCCTTAAACGCCCTCAACGAATACGTTCCGCCAACGGCCGACGGCGAAGAGGTCGTCGAATGCCGGCGCAACGTCGCTTCCGCGACGGCCTTTGAGCTCCACGAAGCGTTCGCCCGGGAGAAGCTTCTCTCGCTCTCCCCCGATGGGGGTGAGATCCCTTACCGGGAGATCATGGACTGGATCGAGTCAAAAAGGCCCGGTACCGAGTCCGCCCTGTTTTCTTCCGGCTCCGACAAGTAAGCTCCCCAGCCACGCCGAACACCAACAGCTTCTTTTACTGGCACGAACCGAGACTTTCTCTTCCGAAAGGAGATAAATCCCCATGCCCGCAGTTATGGTATCGGCCGAACTCGACCACCACGATAATGACGAACTCGCAACCGGCATAAAGAACCTTCTGCAAGCGAAAGAAGTTTCCGACCACCTCGATCTCTTCCCCCACCTCGACGTCGGCTTCGACCTGGATCCGGCCGACGCCCTGGAGATGACCGTGGAGGGCGAGGAGCAGCACGTCCTCTCTTTCGTCTCCCGCTGCAGGGAGGAAGGCGCAAAGTTCAAGGCTGTGAGAGAAGACGACGAGACCCACTTTCGCCTGGTCTGAACGCACCTCTCCTCCGTACTTTTCCAAGACCAAATCCGGTCCTTTTCTAATCACATAAAACGTTTCTGATCCTCGACTCCGGCCCCGGCGTCCCGAGGGGACGCAGGCCGCCGGGGCCTTCTG
>JBARZO010000449.1:0-5128 GCA_049650165.1 Rubrobacteraceae bacterium | reverse complement strand
CCAGACCCTTCCGGGCGCCGCACCACACGATCTCGACCTCCGGGCTCGCCGGGGGTGGGAGCAACCCGCGTCCGGGAGAAGTTTCACTGGCGCATCATGGGGTTCTTTTTCTGGACGAGTTTCCTGAGTTCAGTCGTCAGACGTTGGAGGTTCTGCGTCAGCCGCTCGAAGACGGTCACGTAACGATCTCGCGGGTTGCGGCAACGCTTAGCTACCCGGCCCGGACGACGCTCGTATGCTCGATGAATCCTTGCCCTTGCGGATATGCCGGGGATCATCGGCGGACCTGCAGTTGCTCGGCGGGACAGATCGAACGCTACCAGGGACGCATCTCCGGACCCCTACTGGACCGTCTGGATCTCTTCGTGGACGTTCCACGCCTGACGCGCGAAGAGTTGAGGAGTGAGAAGCCCGTGGAGCCCTCGAAAGCTATCCGGGAGCGGGTTCTTTCGGCGCGGGAAGTCCAGTCTTCACGGCAGGGAATGCCAAATTCGGCGCTCGCCGGGCGCGCCCTGCGCGAGATTTGTAGATTGCGAGGAGATACCGAAACGCTCTTCTCCCAGGCTATAGACCGGATGGGCCTCTCGGGACGGGCGCATGACCGGGTGTTACGGGTTGGCCGGACGGTAGCAGACCTCTCCGGCAAGGAGGAGATCTGCGTCGAGCATATCGCCGAAGCCCTCAACTACAGGAGGTCCAGGTTCGTTGATCGGTGAAGAGCGCGCGGCGTACCTGTTTCTGTCTCTCCTCCAGGCAAAGACCGGGAGCAGCATCATGTCACGCCTCGGAAACCTTTCTCCTGCGGATGTAATGCAGATGACGGCACCAGAGCTGGCGAGTCAGGTTAAGATTACCCCCCGAGCCTCAAAAATGTTTACCGACCTAAAAAAAGATTTCGACGCCCTGGAGATCGACGAACAGCTACGTACCAGGGGCATAAGATTCTCAACGCTCGCCGATGCGGATTATCCGGATCGCCTCACCAGGATACCGGATCTGCCTCCAGCGCTGTACATTCAGGGGTGCATTCCGGAGGGGCCGGCGGTGGCGCTCGTCGGTTCGCGTAAAGCGTCACCGACCGGTTTGAACGCCGCCCGGCGGATCGCGCAACACTTGTGTGAGCGGGGCGTATGCGTGATCAGTGGTCTCGCCCTCGGCATCGACGCGGCGGCCCACCAGGGCGCCTTAGACGGTGGCGGACCGACCGTAGGCGTGCTCGGGTGCGGCATCGACGTGGTCTACCCGAGAAGCAACCGGGGGCTGTTCGAGCGGGTAAAACAAAGCGGCGGCATCATCTCGGAGTATTACCTGGGAGAGGCGCCACTTCCCTGGAGGTTCCCGGCGCGCAACCGGATCATCGCCGGTCTCGCCGACGTACTCGTGGTCGTGGAGGCGGCGGAGAAGAGCGGGGCCCTCATTACCGCCCGACACGCGCTCGAATCCGGTCGCGACGTTTGGGCCGTGCCGGGGCCGTTGGGAGCCCCCGAATGTCGGGGCTCCAACAAGCTACTCGCTGACGGAGCCGGGGTTCTATGGGACATACCGGATTTCGTGGATGATGTGGCTCCTGTGTCCCGCACGACGGTCCAAAACGTCTCGGGTGAAGGTGTACAGGAACTTCTGGTGCCTGACGATCTTCCTCACACTGAGGCTAGTGCCTTGAAGGGTATTGGCTTCGAGCCAACCCCTGTGGATGAGGTGGCGCGTCAGAGCGGTGTAGAGATGCACGAGTTGCTCTCGGCGCTGGCGCTCCTGGAGCTCAAAGGCTACGTAACTCGCGACTCAGCAGGCGCCCTTGTAAGGAGGCCGGTCGGATGAGCGCGCAGACGATAGGACGTCTCTGGAATCAGTATCTTGGAGCCCGGTCAGAACTCTCCACTAAAGGTCCGGCGACCGAGGAGAGAAGAAATCTCGAACAACACGTGGGCCAGCTACGAGACCGGCTTCTCGTCAACTACTCGCCCTTGGTTAAGTACGTTACCGGTAGGGTGTCAGCGCGGATGACCGGGGCTGTGGACCGGGAAGACTTTATGTCTACCGGGCTAGTGGGCCTTCTCAACGCCATTCAGACTTACGACCCGGATCGCGAGGCCAAGTTCGAGACGTATGCGATCTCCAAAATCCGCTGGGCGATACTCGATGAGGCCAGAAAAGAAGATTCGCTTCCGCGTAGAACGCGGTCGCGGGCCCGACAGGTTGAAACTGCCCGGAGGGAATTGTCTCAGGAGTTACAGCGAGACCCAACCGAAACCGAGTTGGCGGAGAAGACCGACTTGAGCATCGCAGACTACCGGAGCGTAATGCAGCAGCAGGAACACTCACAAACGAGCTCTCTCGAAGCCTCGGCGGTTGATGAGGATGGGCGGGCGTTCGGGGTTCAGATCGCCGACGAAGCTGCCATAGATCCCGAAAGCGCCGTAGAGCAGGTGGAGCGGCGAAAAGAGTTGATCTCTGCGATGCGGGAACTTAGCGACAAAGAGCGCACGGTCGTCACGCTTTACTTCTATCAGGATCTAACACTGCGGGAGATCGGCCAGGCGCTAGGCCTCACTGAAGGTCGCATCTCACAGATCCTGAAGAAAACACTCGGCAAGTTGCGGAGTTTTATCGGTGATGATCAACTGGCTTCCGACGGTTTCGTGTAGAAGCGGCTACCGCCTTGTGCTAACATCTCGGAGATTTTGACCACACACGCCCGCGAGGGGTCTCGAGACCCCAGGTGGTGGTCTGCGGAGATCGATCAACGATCCAACGCAGATTGCAAAGGACGGGCGGAGGATACCAACCACCTGAAAGAAAGGTAGATAACGTGGAAAGCAACACAGAGCAAGTAGGAATTCGAGATCTACTCGAAGCCGGAGTCCATTTCGGACATCAGGCCAAGCGCTGGGACCCGAAGATGAAGCCTTACATCTTCGCCGCGCGAGCCGGCGTCCACATCATAGATTTGGACCAGACGGTACCTCTACTGGAACGCGCCCGTTCCTTTGTACGGAGTGTCGCGGAAGCCGGGCGGGACGTACTCTTCGTAGGCACAAAGAAGCAAGCCCAGATCACGGTCGCCGAGCAGGCCATCCGGAGCGGGCAACCTTACGTAGCCGAGCGGTATATCGGCGGTATGCTGACGAACTTCCAGACCATCAAGCCGCGTATCGAGTACTTCAAGGACATCAGTGCCCGCTTCGAGGAGACCCCCGAGGAAAATCGCAGCGGCAGAGATTGGTTTGCCCTCGCTCGTGAGTACCAGAAACTACGGCGTAACTTCGCCGGCCTCACCGAAATGGAGCGGTTGCCGGGTGCAATCTTCGTAATAGACCCGAAGCGCGAAGAACTAATGGTCAAAGAGGCCAACCGCCTCAAGATACCGGTCGTCGCCCTCACCGACACCAACTGCGACCCGGAGGTCGTGGATTACGTAATTCCCGGTAACGATGACGCGATTCGCGCCATAAACCTTATCTCGAAGTTGATCGCCAGCGCGGTACTCGAAGGTAAGGGTGAAGATGAGGTGCAGACCGAAGATCGCCCACGCCCGCCGGTAATGGAAGAGACGACGGTCTCCGAAGATATTCTTCCGGAAGAGCCGGTCGCAAACGGCAACGGGACCTCAGCCGAGGGCGCTGTAGCCGAAGACGTTGGCTCCGCGGATGTTGTTTCCGAGGAGGTAGCCGCGGTGGAGGAAGCTGTCGAAGAGAACGAAGCATCTGAGTCTGTGATCGGGGAGCCTGTACCCATTGTCGAGGATACGGATCTAGAAGCCGCCGGTGGCAGTGCCGAAGCGGCAGCCGCCGCGGCCGCTGAGTCTGAGGCCGAAGACCGGGCGCCGGAGCCTGTCCAGGACGAGATGCAAGAAGACGAACCACAGGCTGAGCCGGAAGCCGTGGACGCTGTTGAGGAAGAAGAGGAGAGCTAAGAACTTTGGCGAGCGACATACAGAAGATAAAGCAGCTCCGCGAGGAGACCGGCGCCGGCATGATGGATGTCAAGAAGGCTCTGGACGAGTCGAACGGCGACGCTGAAGAGGCCCGCCGAATCCTCCGGGAACGGGGCCAGGCGGCGGCAGACAAGAAGAGCTCCCGCGAGGCCGGAGAAGGTTTGGTCGAAGCCTACATCCACTTCAACGGACGGGTCGGGGTGTTGGTGGAAGTCAACTGCGAGACGGACTTCGTGGCCCGGACGCCGGAATTCAAGGAGTTTGCGCGCAATATCGCGCTCCACGTGGCTTCTATGGACCCGGTCACCGTCGGCGTGGGAGATATTCCCGACGACGTGCTGGAAGAAGAGCGCCAGATCGCCGAGAAGCAGGCCGAAGAGCTCGGTAAACCGGAGAACGTCACCCGACAGATCGTCGAGGGCCGGATGAAGAAACGGACTTCCGAGATGGCCTTGCTAACACAAGATTACGTTAAGGAACCGGATAAGACCGTCGAAGACCTGCTGAACGAAACTATTCAGAAAGTCGGAGAGAACGTCGTGATCCGGCGTTTCGTCCGCTACGCGCTCTAGTCTACTGTGGATGGTATAGCCGCCGGTGAGGGTAAAGACGGAGCCTCAAGCCCGGAGCTAGGTCAACTCAAACGGGTAGTGCTAAAGCTCTCGGGGGAGAGCCTCTCCGGCGAAAATGGGGATGGCATAAGCCCTGACAGCCTGGGCTCCACCGCGAAGCAGGTGATGGAGGCCGTCGAAGCCGGCGCCGAGGTCGCGGTGGTTGTCGGGGGCGGCAATATCTTCCGGGGTTCGCAGGTCGCGGACTCTTTAGGCATCGAGAGCGCAACCGCCGACTACATGGCGATGCTCGGGACGGTTATAAACGCCCTGGCTCTGCAAGCTGCGCTGGAGGGGCGTGGCGTTCAGACCCGGGTGCAATCGGCCATCGAGATGCGGGAGGTCGCCGAGCCGTACATTCGGCGGCGGGCTATAAGGCATCTGGAGAAAAAGCGGGTCGTGATCTTCGCCTCTGGCACTGGTAACCCGTTCTTTACGACGGATACCGGTGCGGCTTTGCGGGCGCTGGAGATCGGGGCCGACGCCTTACTGATGGCGAAGAACCGGGTGGACGGTATCTACGATAAGGATCCGCGCCGGCATGACGACGCGGTGCATATGCCGTGGCTGGGCTACATGGACC
>JBARZO010000448.1:0-2347 GCA_049650165.1 Rubrobacteraceae bacterium | reverse complement strand
GCCCAAAAGCGTCACGCCCAGTACAGCCCCGATCATGACCAGCATCCCCAGGGCTACTCCGACCCCGATCATCCAGCCTCGCGAGCGGCCCGACTGGCCGACGGAGGAAGCGGCACTCAGGACTAGGAAGAATAGCTCGACCCCCAGGGCAAGCGCGAGCAGCGGTCCCGCCCCGCCTCCTACGACGAAACCTAGCCCGATCACGAACCCGTCCACCAGCGTGTCCACGGCCGCCGTTATGCTCAGGCTCACCGCGCTCGGTCCACTTTGGCCTCCCCCGCTCTTTTCGCCCGCGTGGCTGAGCAGCTTTATAGCAAGCATCACGCAGAGGCCTGCTATAAACCCGATCATCGCCCATGGAACATGTTGCCCGCTCTCGACCACCTTCGGGAGCAACTCTCCGGTAACGGCGGCGAGCACCACCCCGGCGGCGAAGTGCTGGATGTAACTCCTTGCCTCGGGACCCGGCGTCCAGTAGGAAGCCAGGACTCCACTCGCTACAGCCGCCGTCAGGGGGATCAGGGTAAAAAGAAAAGCCTGTAGGAGCAAGCTGATGTCTCAGCCCTCTCCCCGGCACACCCGGCAAGAAAAGCAATTCCCCTCAAGCCGCCGCGCGTACCGGCGCCTCACCGACGCGCTGCTGATCGGGATTTGCTGTTCCTGTGGCACGAGGCGTAGTTACCCCCGGACGCACGCCCTGCAAACCTCACTAGCGATGAGTTTAATTCCCCCGTTCAGGTTAGACTTGGCGTACAAACACGAAAAAGGAGAATCAGCATGGAACACTCTCTCATAAGGTATCGGGGGGTCCGATGAACATTCGCCAGTCCAACGGTCTCGGTAGGGTACACGTAGCCAAGCCCGGGATGAAACTAACGTATTGTGGCAGGGAGATAAACGAGGACGACTGGGTTACGACCGCTAAAGAGGCCAACTGTACCGGCTGCGCCCGGGCGGGAGCCCCCATGCCGGAGAAGCCGGAGACAGAGGACGTAAGAAGCTAGCCCGCAGGGTCGAGAGGTAGCCCGGGATCTCGTGACCCGGTATCGCTACCCAAAGCAACGCCGCACAATAGCTGTAAGAAACAATTCGTTTGGGTGCTGCGTATATGTCTACCAGATACCACTGCTGACTTACACGTGTTGCCCGGCACGTCTGAAGCCGTTACGCGGAGACCGCGATGAAATCGACGATCGGCCACGAACCGGAGGACTCACCGGGCGCCATCCGGCGCAACAAGCGCGGACTCGTGATCCGGGGGGCGCTAGGTGTGACCGTGGTCGTGGGCGTGGCCTTGGTGCTCTGGTTTACGGGCGAGGGGGAGAATCTTTGGCGTTTCTTCTCCGACCGGGAGCGTATACAGCAGACCGTGAAGGATACCGGTGTTCTGGCCCCGGTGGTATATGTGCTTTTGCTCGTCTTGCAGGCCGTGGTGGCGCCCCTACCCGCACCCGCCCTGGCGATGGCGGGTGGCTACTCCTTCGGCATCTTCGAGGGGTTCCTGCTGACGTGGTTCGGGGCGCTCCTGGGCGGCGTGGCGTGCTTCGGGCTTTCCAGGCTGTTCGGCAGAGGTTTTGTGGCAGGCCGCGCCCGCATGGGCCGGCTCGACCGCTACGTCGAGGAACACGGCGTGCTCGTCGTATTCGTTTTGCGGCTCATACCGCTCATCTCCTTCGACGCCATAAGCTACGGGGCGGGCCTGAGCAGCCTCTCGTTCGTCAGGTTCTTTCTGGCGACGGCCCTCGGAATGGCCCCCGGCACCCTGGTGTTCGTCTATCTCGGTGGGGCGTCCCCGGGCCTGGGTGTCTGGGCCGCTCTCGTTAGCTTGGCCGTACTCTCGATCGCCGCCTACCTGTACTTCCGGAGAAACCTACAGCGCCAGCGACGAGTCCATTAGAAGCCACCCCGAACTCACGACCGGGCAGAGACAACTTCTCCATGCTACGCTGATCTTCGTTTCAATAGTTGGTTACCGATCAAGAGGAGAATTGTATGGAATATCGGCGTCTGGGATGCTCGGGCCTCTATGTCTCGGCCATGACTTTGGGCACGATGACCTTCGGTGGAAAGGGAGATTTTAGCGCGGTAGGCTCCACTGATCTGGACCTCGCTACCCGCCAGGTAGACTTGTGCCTCGACGCCGGGATCAACCTCTTCGACACGGCGAATATTTACTCTTCCGGCGAGTCCGAGAAGATACTGGGGCAGGCGATCTCCGGCCGCCGCGACCAGGTGCTCCTCGCGACCAAAGCCCGCTTCCCGATGGGCGAAGGACCGAACGAAGCCGGACTCTCCCGGCAACACCTGATCCGGGAGTGCGAGGCGAACCTCAAACGCCTCGGAACCG
>JBARZO010000447.1:0-7887 GCA_049650165.1 Rubrobacteraceae bacterium | reverse complement strand
CTCCCGAATTGTATGCGGCCAGCATTAGCGTCTCTTGTCCATCGTACCGGCCTTCGAGATAATTCAGGTACCAGGCTCCGAGACGGATGTTTACGCCGGGGTCGCGGTAGTCACCCTGTATACCGCTCCGTTGCTGAATGAAGTCAGCCGTCTCCGGCAGCAACTGCATCAGGCCGTATGCGTTCTGGCTGGAAACTGCGTCCGGCCTGAAGCGACTTTCGGTGTAGACCACCGCTGCCACGAAAGCCGGTTCCAGACCGTTCTGTTGGCTTGCTTGTTGTATCTGGGCTTCATATTTTAGGGGGTAAGCAATCTTCTGGATCGTCTCGGGCAGCTTCAGGAGGAACGGCGCTAAAGCGAGGAGCACAAGCACCACCACGCCCAGGAAGATTAACCGGTTGCGGCGACGTTTCTGTTGGTATCTATGCTTCTTTCGGGCGTATGTGGTCGTGACCGCTCCCGCTCGTAGCTGTTTCCCAGAGATCCTTGGCCTGCTCCCTGAGTTTATCTAGCCCGGCGTCGTTTACCACCACCAAATCTGCCCTGCGCGCCTTTTCTTCTCCCGAGAACTGGCGCTCCTCTATCGCCCGGCGCTGCTGCTCACCGACACCGCGCTCCTCAGACCACTTACGCCGGCGTTCTTCCGGCGCCGTCACCGCGACCGTGAGATCAAAAGTTCCGCTACGTCCTCCCTCGAAGAGCAGCGGTATCTCGACCACGAACACCTCGGCCTCCATAGCGACCGCCCGCCGATCCGTTTCCTTACGCACCAGCGGGTGCAGGATGTCTTCCAGATCCTGCAAGGCTTCCGGATCACCGAACACCCTCTGTCCGAGGGCTTTGCGATCTATGCCCTCTTCACCACAAACTTCTTCCCCGAATCGCTCGGCGACGCGGGCTATGGCTTCGGAGTCGCCGGAGAGCAGGTCGTGGACGATCTCGTCTGCAGATACAGTCTCCGCGCCGAGCTCGCCGAGCATCTTCACGAAAGTGCTCTTGCCGCAAGCAAAAGGGCCGGTGACGGCTATCGTCACCGGCCCTCTATTCATGCTTCTTCTCGTACTGGTGGCTATTCTTTTTCGTCGCTCTCTTCGTCCGCTTCGCTGCCCAAGTCCAGGTCGCTCAGGCTGTCGAAGGCGCCGGTCCTTAGGCCGCTCGTAGGCCGTTCGGCGGGACGTTCTTCGCGACGCCGCGGGCGTTCTTCCCGCTCGCGGCGGGGACGTTCCTCACGCGGCTGCTCCTCGCGCTCCTCTTTCTTGGGACGAAGGGAAAGTGAGAGACGACGGCGCTTTGCATCGACGTCAATGATCCGCGCCTCGACCTCGTCGCCGCTGCGGACGATCTCATCCGGCGTTTCGACGTGATGCTCGGCAAGCTCCGAGATGTGGATGAGGCCTTCGACGCCTTCCGCCACTTCGACGAAGGCTCCGAAGGAGACCAGCTTGGTAATGCGGCCTTTTATAGACTCGCCGATGTTGACCTGCTCGACGATCTCCTGCCACGGGTCCTTGCGAGTCTGCTTGAGACCCAGCGAGATCCGCTCGCGGTCCCGGTCCACTTCCAGAACCTTGACCTCGACCTCTTCCCCAACCTCTACGACCTCACTTGGATGGTCGACGTGATTCCAGGAGAGCTCGGAGATATGGATGAGGCCGTCTATGCCCTCAAGGTCCACGAAAGCCCCGAAGTCTACGAGGTTGGAGACGACACCGGTGACGATCTCGCCCTCTTCCAGGTCCGTCAGGATACGATCCCGCTCTTCCTTCCGCTCTTCTTCCAGGACCGCCCGGCGCGAAAGCACCACGTTGTTGCGGGAGGGGTTCAGTTCTATGACCTTCGCTTCGAGCGTCTCGCCCGTAAAGGCTTCCAGGTTTCGGACGCGACGGATATCTACCAGGCTCGCCGGGAGAAAGCCGCGCAGCCCAATGTCGATAATAAGTCCGCCCTTGACGACCTCGATCACCGGTCCCTTGACCGTCTCCTGCTCGTTGTAAGACTCCTCGATCCGGTTCCACGCCCGCTCGAAAGCGGCCCGCTTGGCCGAGAGGATCAAACGCCCATCAGCATCCTCCTTCTGGAGGACGAGAGCCTCTATCTGCTGGCCGAGTTCGACTAAATCATTCGGGTCGGCGCCTTTTCGAATGGACAATTCATTAGTCGGGACCAAACCCTCCGACTTGTAGCCGATGTCGACGAGGACTTCTTCTTTGTCTATCCGAACGACCTCGCCCTTGACGATGTCGCCGTCCTTGAAGTCTATAAGGACACTCTCGTCGATGGGAACGACCTCGCCGTTCTCCTCGCGGAAGAAGTCTTTCATCGTTAGCTCTTGGGTTGCCTTCTCAGTAATATCCGTCATGTACTAGTTGATTCCTTTTGCTTGCTTGCCGGTGGGATTATACAGAAATTCCATGAAGAGTATATCTTACAATCTTAGCCGCAGTTTACCACTCCCCCGCCGTCAGAGGCCTAACCTGTCCCCAACGCCCGCCGACTTTGACCTCGACTTCCAGCGGCGGCTGCAGATCGTAGGCCGCGACCATCTCCTCTTCCGCCAGCGCGGCCACGTCCGCCACAGCTTCCACGTCCGCGTCGAAGACCAGTTCATCGTGGACCTGCATGATCATGTCCGCATCTAGAGCCCCGAGCCGGGGATGCAACTTGACCATCGCCACCTTGATGATATCCGCCGCCGTCCCCTGAACCCGCGCATTGAAGGCGATCCGCTCCCCCCACTTGCGCTGGTTCTTATTGGAACTCCGCAACTCCGGCACGTACCGCCGCCGCCCGAAGAGCGTGGTCGCGTAACCCAACTCCTCCGCCTCCTCCAACGTACTCTCCATAAACTGAGTGACCTTTGGATACCGTTCCAAATAACGCTTTATGTACCGATCCGCCTCGACGGGACTGACGTTTCCGAGCCGGGTTGCGAGACCGAACCCGGAGATGCCGTAGAGAATGCCGAAGTTGACCATCTTGGCCCGCCGCCGCAACTCCGGCGTCACACTCTCAAGCCGGACATCGAAGACCTCCGAAGCGGTCCGGGTGTGGAAATCCTCCCCCGTAGTGAAAGACTCGATCAGGGCCGGTTCGTGCGACATGTGCGCCAGAATCCGCAGCTCTATCTGAGAATAATCGGCGACTACCAGTTGCCGGCCCGCCGAGGCCGTGAACGCGTCCCGAATTCGGGCGCCCATCTTCGTCCGGACCGGGATGTTCTGCAGGTTTGGTTTATCGCTAGAGATCCGTCCCGTCGCCGTGCTGGTCTGGTTCAGCGTGGTGTGAATACGACCTTCAGGAGTTATGAGATCCCGGAGTCCGTCGATGTAAGTACCCTTGAGTTTGGCGTATTCACGATACTCGACTATTAGCGCGGCTATGGCGTGTCCTTGCAGGCGCAACTGCTCCAGGACCTTCGCGTCCGTCGAGTAGCCGGTCTTCGTTTTACGCATCGGCGGTAGGCCCAGGTCCTCAAATAGAACCTTACCAAGCTGCTTTGGAGAGCCGATGTTGAACTCTTGCTCCGCCTCTTGGTAGATACGTACTTCCAAGCCGGAGATCCGTTCTTCCAGTTCCTGGCCTACGGTTTCGAGCGTTTCGGAATCAACCGGCATCCCGATCCGCTGTAGCTCCGCGAGTACGTCGGAGAGTGGCAACTCCATGTCGTAGTAGAGTCGGGCTAACCCCATTTCTTTCAGGTCCTTCTCCAGAAAAGGCACCAGAGCATGGATGCGGGAAGCTTTCTCCGCCGCCGTCACGACCTGTTCATCGTCGTGTGACACCTCTATCTCCGGAAGATTTCGCTCGGAGGCCAGGTCGTTCAATTCGTAGCCGCCGAGGCCCGGCTTTATGAGGTACGCGGCCAGATAAGTGTCGAAGTCGGCGGCCGGAATTCCGTTTCCTTTGGCATCGTGTACCTGTAAGGGTCGATCCGGCGGTCGCTCGATGAGGCGCACCTCGTCTTCACCAACGGCGACGCACCAACGCCCATCACCTACCGGAGACGCCGCGACCGGCAGCAATCCCGGCTCCAGTGGTTCGCTACTTAGGCCGACCTTCAGAGTGGGTGGCGGCGGGATCGCCTCTCCACCGACGACGGGTAGGGCGGCAACCCGCTGTCCCAGACTCCGAAACTCGTAGCGCCGCAGAACTTCCTGGCTCTCCGGGGCTACGCCTTCGAAGCGCAAGGCATCCTGGTCGAACTCGACCGGCGCGTCGAAGCGCATTCGGGCAAGTTCTAAGGACATGAAAGCGCTATCTTTCCCCTCTTCCAGCTTATTGCGGGTGCCTTTCGCCGTGATGGCGTCGAGGTTGTCGTAGACGCCCGCTACTGTGTCGAATTCCTGTAGCAGCTTCGACGCGCCCTTCGGACCGATGCCCTTTACGCCAGGGATGTTGTCCGACGGATCGCCGGTCAGGGCTTTGTAGTCCGGGATCTGCTCCGGCGTAACGCCATACTCTTCTATGACTTCGTCGCGCCCGTAGCTCTTCGTCTCGGAGACTCCCCGGGTAGTCCGAAGCACCTTCACGTTGCCGTCGACGAGTTGCATCGCGTCCTGGTCGCCGGTCACGATCATCAGCTCCACGTCTTCCGGGATGCGCTTCGAGAGCGTGGCAATCGCATCGTCTGCCTCGAAACCTTCCGCCCGAATAGCCGGGATGTTCATAGCCTCCAGGATGTGGTCCATGTGACCGACCTGGGCCTTGAGTTCGTCGGGCATCGCCGAGCGATGGGACTTATACTCCGGGTAGATCTCCGTTCGGAACTTCGGCAACCCGGCATCCCAGACGACACCTAAACCAACCTCTTCCTCACCGGCGTCGAGAAGCTTGAGCAACATGCTCGTGAACCCGTAGAGGGCGTTGGTTGGCAATCCGCCGGACGTAGCTATGCTTTGGGGTAGGGCGTAAAAGGCCCGGTAGAGCAGAGAGTAGCCGTCGATGAGGTAGACCCGCATGCGCAGAGATTATACAAGACCCAGATTACTTTCCCGCCCCGAAACCTGGATTTACTTAGCACGCCGCGTATAATCCTCTTGCCTGCCGGAGTGGCGGAATAGGTAGACGCGCCGGACTCAAAATCCGGTTCCCCGAAAGGGGAGTGTCGGTTCGAGCCCGACCTCCGGTACTATCCCCCGAGACACCAAGTACACAGATGTGGACCAGCTCCCTTTTTCGACGTGAAAGCTCCAATAAGGAGATAGAGCGGTTGCGAACGACAACCTCACTGGTCCACGCTCCTTGTATAACAGGCTTCTCAAGGTATCCGCATCCCCCAAATGGGCTGGTTTTTGAATATTCTTGCCTGCGAACTATTTTTGCTCGGCCTGTCGCACCTAAAGTTGAAGGTTGGAAATCTCCGTAAACTGTGGTTCGAGCTGCTCGTAGAGCCTGTCGAAGATCTGCACCAGCTTCTCATAGACCGCAGCGTTTTCCTCGATGGGCTGGTGTCGGGTAGAAATCCGGATCATCTCATTTGCGGCTTCGAGCGAGTCGATGATGTTCAGGGCTTTCATACCGAGCAGCGCGGCGCCCAGGCAAGAGCTTTCGTAGCTATCGGGGAAGGCAATCTCTCGTCCGTACACGTCCGCCATGATCTGGCGCCAGAGAACAGATTGGGCGAATCCTCCGGTGGCCCGGATTTCTTTTGGTTCGCCGATCACTTCCTCCAGCGCCCTCTGAACAGCATACATCTGGTAGATGACGCCCTCCATCACAGCCCGGATCAGGTGCCTACGCCCGTGTTGCAAACTGAGGCCGAAGAAGACCCCCCTTGCGTCGGAATTCCAATATGGAGCCCGTTCTCCGGTCAGATAAGGCAAGAAGATCACACCTTCAGCCCCGGCGGCGACCTCCTCCGCCCACTCGCTCGCCAGATCGTGCGGGTCTTGACCCCGCTCTTCGGCTTCCTCTTTTATGTCGGGGAAGAGCTCCTCGACGGCCCACTGTAGGGCGATACCGCCGTTGTTGATCGGCCCTCCTATAACCCATTTCTCTTCGGTGAGCGCGTAACAAAACAACTTCCCGCCTTCGTCCACCTGCGGACGATCTACTACCGAGCGCACCGCCCCGCTGGTGCCGATGGAGCAGGCAACCACACCGGATTCCGTGGCGCCCAAACCCAGGTTTGCCAACACACCGTCATTAGCCCCCACCACAAATGGAGTGTCGGTCTTCAGACCGAGCCGGTCTGCGAGTTCATCCTTCATGCCGTCGATAACGTGCGTCGTCGAAACTGGCTGGGACAGCTTCTCTCGCGAGACGCCGGCCACCTGCAACGCAGTTTCGTCCCAGTCTAGATTTTCGAGGTTGAACATGCCCGTTGACGAGGCTATGGAGTGATCTACGAGGTATTCTCCAAAGAGTCGAAAGAAAATGTATTCTTTTATCGAGATCCACTTTGCGGTCGCTTCGAAGGTGTCGGGGGCTTCTTCCTTGAACCACAAAATTTTGGTCAGGGGCGACATCGGGTGTATAGGGGTGCCCGTGCGACGATGGAGGCCTGTTCCATCTAAATCCTTACGAATCCTGGTAGCTTGTTCCGAAGCCCGGTGGTCCGCGTAGATCAGGGCCGGTGTTAGGGGATCTCCGTTACTGTCGAGCGCCAGAAGGCTGTGCATCGCCGCGCTAAAAGACACGCCGGCTACTTCATACCCCTGGTATTTGGTTGCGTGAACCACCTTCGTCAGCGAGTCGAGCACAGCCTCCAAGATCTCGTCCGGGTCTTGATCGGCCCGTCCGGGACGTGGAGAGTTTAAGGAGTAGCCGGCGGATTCTTCGGCCAGGATGTTCCCCTTATAGTGAAAAGAGATCACCTTGGTGCTCGTCGTCCCAATATCAACCCCGATAACCGCTGTCATGAACCCCCATTTGAATCATTCCTAGATGTCTTGTGACCTTTTTTACCCTTATGCGGATTCTATGCACGTTAGAGAAGCAGATCAAACTCTCAGGTAACGTCTGTCGCGCCACGTACTACACCGTAGTATCTTGTAGCTGTAGCGCCATCCAGCCCGAAGGAGATTTACATGAGTCATCCCTGGCACGACGTACCCGTCGGCGACCACGCACCAGAGGAGTTCAACGTTATCGTGGAGATTCCCAAAGGCTCCAAGGTAAAATATGAGTTGGACAAAGCCTCAGGACTGCTGAAGGTGGATCGCATCCTGTACTCATCCGTCGTCTATCCGTCCAATTACGGTTTTATCCCGCGTACCCTGGGCGACGACGATGACCCGCTGGATATGCTGGTGATGATGCAAGAACCGGTCCAACCGTTGAGCATACTGCGCGTCAAGCCTATCGGCATGATGCCGATGGTAGACGACGGCGAGAACGACGAGAAGATCATCTGCGTCCACCTCGACGACCCAGAATACCGCAACTACGATCACTTCAACGATCTTCCCGAACACCGCACAGACGAACTACAACGCTTTTTCCAGGACTATAAAACCTTGGAGAACAAAGAAGTGAGCGTAGGAGAAGTATATGGTCCCGATAAGGCTAAAGAGGTACTGCTGCACGCCATAGATCTGTATGAGAAGCATGTCTCAAAAGACGACTAATCACAGCTAGGCACCGATTTGATATCTCGGGCAACCAAAACCTGAATGAAGGAGTAGGGACAGTGACGGACCTGGCAGACAAAACCTGCGTGCCTTGCAGGGGAGACACGCCTCCTCTACAGGATGCAGAACTTGAAAAGCTGCACTCACAAGTCCCGGACTGGGAGATATTAGAAGAGCACCACATTCGTAGAGAATTCCGTTTCGAGAACTTCCGAGAGGCGTTGGACTTCGTAAACCAGGTAGGCGAGTTGGCTGAAGAACAAGGCCACCACCCCGACATCAGCTTCGGTTGGGGACGCGCGGAGATAAAGATTTT
>JBARZO010000446.1:0-2285 GCA_049650165.1 Rubrobacteraceae bacterium | reverse complement strand
TACGAGCGAGGGCAAAGCTTACGACTGCGACCTATGGGCCGACCTGATCGAGGCCGAAGGCGCCGAGACCCTCGCTACCTACGAAACCGACTTCTACGCCGGAACCCCGGCAGCAACCCGCCACGAGTACGAAAACGGGACGGCTTACTACCTCGGCACCCGGGCAGGAGAAACGTACACGACACAACTCCTCTTGCAAGCGTGCCGCGAGGTCGGCGTAAAGCCTACGCTGCAAGCGCCGCCCGGTGTCGAGGTTGTGCGCCGCCGTACCGGTGCAAGCTCATTTCTGTTTATACTCAACCACAACCTGGAAGAAGTCACCCTGCCTGTGGAGGCGGGCGCTCAGAACCTACTGAACGGAAGTTGCCTCCACGCCCACCTATCCCTGGAGCCGTTGGGCGTATACATACTTGAAGAAACGTCGGGATAAAACCATCGCAACGCTCGTGCCCGAATAAAAGAACAAAAACAAAACTCAAATCTGTTGATTTGAGTTTGAGCTGCTGTTACGCTGCCTGGATTACGGTATGAAACAGGCTCAAAGGGGTGTAGGCCACTATGGAAAGGAGGAAGTGTGTTTTTCGGGACAGCTGCTACATCGGGGGTTTACCGCCCCTCTAACGGGGAGGTATAGGCGTGCCCGACTTTCAAATAACCGCATTGGACGTTTCCATCATAGTTGCCTATCTGGTCATTACCATCGGCATTGGGATCTGGCTCGGCTCCAAGGGCAATGATACGGCTGAAGGATACTTTCTCGGCGGGCGCAACTTTATATGGCCCCTGATCGGGCTGTCGCTCTTTGCGTCCAATCAGTCCGGTGCTTCCATCGTCGGGCTGTCGGGGGCCGGGTACGATACGGGTATCGCCCAGGGTTACAACTACGAGTGGACCGGCGCCCTGGCCCTGATCTTCTTTCTCGTATTTTTCTTACCGTTCTATTTGCGCTCCGGGGTTTATACGACGCCGGAGTATTTGGAGCGCCGGTACGACAGAAAGTCGCGCTACGTGTTCTCGGTGTTTTTGATCTTCGCCAACGTGTTCATTGACATGGCCGCCGCTCTGTACGCGGGGGCGGTCGTCATCCAGGCTCTCTACCCGGGCGTGCCGCTGTGGGTGTCTATAGCTGTTCTAGCGATAGTCGCCGGAGGTTACACCGTCTTGGGAGGGTTGGCGGCGGTCGTCGTAACCGACGCCATTCAGGCCGTCGTCCTCATGGTCGGCTCGATAATAATAACGTTCTTCGTGTTCACCAGAATCGACTCGTGGAGCCAGGTTAGGGAAGCGGCGCCGGAAGGAGCGTTCAGCCTCGTCCAGCCCGCTTCGGACCCGGTCATACCGTGGCCCGGGCTCCTTACCGGCGTCATTCTGCTCTCGCTCTGGTACTTCTGCATAAACCAGTACGTCGTGCAGCGGGCGCTCGGCGCGGCGAGCCTCGACCACGGGCGTTTGGGCTCTCTCTTTGGGGGATTCCTCAAGCTCACGCTGCTCTTCATTATTATCATCCCGGCGGTGGCGGCGAACGTGCTGTACCCGGACCTTCCAAGCCCCGACGTCGTCTGGCCCACGCTGGCGCTAGATCTCTTGCCGAACGGCCTGCGGGGAATCGTTTTGGCGGCGCTGGTGGCCGCCATCATGTCGTCCATAGACTCTATACTGAACTCGGCCTCGACCATAGTCACGATGGACTTCGTAAGCACCCTCCGGCCGAACGTCAGCCAGGAGGGGCTAGTCGTTGCGGGACGTATAGCAACGGTGGTATTTCTCTTGGTCGCAATGGTCTGGGCGCCCCAGATCTCCCGCTTTGAGACGCTCTGGACCTATCTGCAGGCTATCGTGTCGTTTATCGTGCCCCCGGCGCTAACGGTTTCGCTCATCGGCCTCTTCTGGAAACGGATGACGAGTCAGGGGGCGTTCATCACTTTGCTGGTTGGCATACCCATCGGCATAATCGGGTTCATCTTTACCCAGTTGCCGGCTGTACAGCTCTTCGAGATACAGTTCCTCTACGCTGCCACTATTTTGACCATTCTGAACAGCATACTGCTCATATCCGTCAGCCTGGCTACACCTCCGCCGTCCAGCGAGCAGGTGGACGGGCTGGTTTGGACGCCGGCGTTGCTGCGAGAGGAGTCCCGGGAACTTTCGGAGAAAGCCTGGTATTGGAACTACCGCTACTGGTCCGTAGCGCTGCTCGCGCTCATCGCCGTCATAGTGATAATCTTCTTCTAATGTTCCAGACCGCCCGCCCACGGACCTCTTAGGGCGGGCGGTCTTCTGAAAGG
>JBARZO010000445.1:0-2596 GCA_049650165.1 Rubrobacteraceae bacterium | reverse complement strand
TCGCGCACCAAACCCCCTCGCCCCACCTGTCCCGGCCCGGCCTCGAACTGCGGCTTGACCAACAACACCAGTTCCTGAATAGACGGCGTAGTCGATACGACGCTCTCCAAAGCCACAGAAAGCGAGATGAAAGAAAGATCCCCTACCAGGAGGTCCGGCTCAGGATTCAACGCTTCGCCTGACAGATAGCGGATATTTGTACGTTCCATAACGGTTACTCGCGGATCGTTCCTCAGCGACCAATCGAATTGTCCGTAGCCGACGTCTACCGAGATTACGTTCTCCGCCCCGCGCTGCAGCAGAACGTCTGTGAAACCTCCGGTCGAAGCCCCGGCGTCCAGGCATTTGCGCCCGGCGACTTCTATTCCGAAATGGTCCAGCGCGGCGGCGAGTTTTTCTCCGGCGCGGGAGACGTAGGCGGGTTCTTTCTCAAGGGAGAGGTTTTCTTCCTCGCCGAACCGGGAGCCGGCTTTGGTCACCACCTTTCCGTCAACCCGAACGTGGCCGGCGAGGATCAAACCCTGCGCCCGGCTCCGGTTCTCCACGATGCCCCGCTCGACGAGTAGGGCATCCAGTCTTTGCCGGGCGTTTTTCATTGCTATTACGACTAACTCTCCCGATTACGGACAAAGAGCGCCATGTCCCGGAGTCCGCTGGTATCTCCGTCTATACGCGACAGAGCATCAGCTGCCCGGGCAGCAGACTCGTCCGCCTCCCGGCTGGCGCCTTCGAGGCCGTAGACGCCGACGAAAGTCGCCTTGCCCTGTTCGGCGTCGCTGCCAGCGCTCTTTCCCAGGTCTGCGGTGGTAGAGGTGGCGTTCAAGAGGTCGTCCACGATCTGGAAACACAGGCCCAACTCGTCCGCGTAGTCGGAAATGGCCGACTGCTCTTCCTCACCTGCTCCGGCCAGTAGGGCGCCGATACGCGCGGAGGACTTTATAAGGGCGCCGGTCTTGTATTTGTGGATCATGTATAGAGTCTCCGGGTCCGTTCCATCGCCCTGGCCGGTCTGATCCATGTCGATCACCTGCCCACCGACCATCCCGTTCACCCCTGTGGAGCCGGCAAGCTCTCGGACCACTTCCAGAGCTTGCTCGCAACTACCCTTCTGATGAACGGTGATGAGGGTCAGCGCCTCCCCGAAAAAGGCGTCCCCGGCCAGAATCCCCATCGCCTCACCGTATTTTTTGTGGGTCGTGAGGCGTCCGCGCCGGAAGTCATCGTCGTCCATCGCCGGCAGGTCGTCGTGGATCAAGGAGTACGTGTGGATCAGCTCTATCGCAGCCGCCGAAGGCAACGTGTGCTCCGGCTCGACCCCAAAGACCCAGGCCGCCTCCATACACAGCGTCGGCCGGACCCGCTTTCCGCCCCCGAGCATCGCGTACCGCATTGCCTCAACAAGCCCCTGCAAACGCGGCTCCTCAGAGAAATACAGCCCTTCCAGATAACCCTCGAAACGCAGCCGGTGTTCCTCGAACCGGGCAGCAGTACGCAATCCGCTATCCATGCTCCACCTTGTCCACGATTTGATTCTCCGCCCCCCGCAACACGCCGCTAACGAAGACCGGCGATTCTTCTCCGGAGAAACCTTTCGCCAACTCGACCGCCTCGTTTATCGCGACCTCCGGCGGAACGTCCTCGACGTGGAGCATCTCGTAGAGCGCCAGACGCAGGATCGTCCGGTCCACCGCGCTCATCCGGTGGACCGGCCACCCCACCGAGACCTCCGTAAGCCGCGCGTCCAGGTCGTCGATCTCATCTTCTACACCGGCCACTAGCCGACGCGCATAGTCTACGAACTCACCCCGGTAGTAAACCCATCGCTCTACAACCGTTGCGCTGGGAATCTCGTTGATATCCCCCTGAAACAGCGCCAGAAACGCCTGCTTACGTCCCCTGCGACGGCTCACGAGCGGCTCCTATAAAACAGCGTCTTCAAACCCGCGTCAGGTATTCGTTCGACCGGGTATCTACCCGCACCCGCTCGCCGACGTTTACGAACAGCGGCACCTGCACGACCACACCCGTCTCCAGGGTGGCGGGCTTGCTGCCCCCCGTAGCCGTGTCACCCTTTAGACCTGGATCCGTTTGGGCGATTTCGAGGTCCACGTGGGCCGGCGGTTCGACGCTGATCACCTCGCCGTCAGCCGACAACACGCTGGCCGTCCCGTTGGGCACGATGTATCCCGCGGCCTCACCAACGACCTCCATGGGGATCTGGGTCTGCTCGTAAGTCTCCGAGTCCATAAAGTGAAGTGACTCTCCGTCACCATAGAGATACGTCATGGGCCGCGATTCGGTCCGTACGTTCTCCACCTTCTCCCCAGCCCGGAAAGTCTTCTCGATAACGGAGCCGGTGTCGAGGTTTCTGAGCTTAGTCCGGACAAACGCCGCGCCCTTGCCGGGCTTGACGTGCTGGAAGTAGACGATAGTAAATCTTTTACCATCCACCTTTATAGCAGTACCGTTTTTGAATTGATTCGTGGATATCATAAAACTCCCCTTACAAACTTCTCCGGCGCAAGTCATACACAAGCTCTACCCGCTGCGCCGCCGCGATATTATCGCACATGCTCCCTAGCTTCTAGTCCCCGCT
>JBARZO010000444.1:0-4225 GCA_049650165.1 Rubrobacteraceae bacterium | reverse complement strand
TATCCGGCAGGCTGGAGCTTACTATCAGAGGAGAGACCAACGTCTATAAGCCCGGCGACACCTATAACATCGGGGATGGCGAGGAACACGCTGCGTATTTAGAAGCCGGCGCCTGCGTCATAGACGTTTTCCGGGACCCGGATCGGTATACGGCGAAGTGATTGCCGGACCGTGGCGTTTCCGAAGCTCGTAAAGGTTCGTCAGGAGTTTCCCCGTCCTCGTATAGAGGACGTCCGGGAAGAACTGCGGAACGAACTCCGTAAAGAAGAGATAAGCAGCCGCATAAAGCCCGGTATGCGCGTGGCGATCACCGCCGGGAGCCGGGGTATCTCGGGTATAGACCTCATCCTGCGCACGCTGATCGAAGCGTTGAAGGAGGCTAAGGTCGAGCCTTTCATCGTGCCCGCGATGGGTAGTCACGGCGGGGCTACCGCCGAAGGCCAGGTGGCCGTTCTGGAGGGGCTTGGAATAACGGAGGAGCTCGTCGGAGCTCCAGTTTATTCCTCTATGGAGGTCATGCAGCTAAGTGAAACAAAGCGGGGGACGCCCGTCTACATGGACCGCTTGGCCGCCGAGGCGGACGGTGTGATCCTGGTGGGAAGGGTCAAGCCTCACACCTCTTTTCAGGCGGAGGTAGAGAGTGGACTCTGCAAGATGGCCTCAATAGGGCTCGGCAAGCATCAGCAGGCCCTGGCTCTGCACGCCTACGGGGTGGAGGGAATAAGAGACTACATGACCGAAGTAGCAGAGGAGGTCCTGAACTCCGGCAAAGTCACCTTCGGGATCGGGATCGTCGAGAACGCTTACGAAGAGACCGCCGTGCTAAAAGCTATTCCGCCGGACAGGATAATGGACAAAGAAAAAGAACTCCTGAAAGAAGCCGCCCGGCTCATGCCGAAGCTCCCCGTCTCCGATATGGACGTACTCTTTGTGGACGAGTTGGGTAAGGATTACAGCGGCACTGGCATAGACACTAACGTGATCGGCCGCTTCCGTATACTAGGCATTGAAGAACCCGCGTCACCAAACGTAAAGTACGTAATCGTCAGTGCCATAAGCGAAAAGTCTCTAGGCAACGCCAACGGCATGGGGCTAGCGGATTTCTCAACCCGACGATTCTTCGAGAACGTAGACCTCGATATTACAAACCAGAACGTTCTGACGAGCACCTTCGTCGAGCGGGCGAAAGTACCCATGATCCTGGACAACGACCGTGAAGCCCTGGAAGCCGCCATCCGCTGCAACTGGGGCGTCGCCCCGGAGGACACCCGTTTCGTACGAATTCCAAATACTCTTGAACTTCGCCAAGTCTACCTCTCTGAAAACCTGGTCGAAGAAGCATTAGAGGCCGGCAACGTCGAGGTTATCGATGAGGCATCCGGGTTTCAGTTCGGCGATGACGGCTACTTCGTGGGCTTCAGCGAGGATACTGGGCGTGCCGTCCGGGCTTCCTCCGAACCGGGCGATGGGCTGTACGCAGATTAGTGGGCCTTCATTCCTTCACATTCGTACACGTGTACAAACCGGCTCTGGATCCAAAATCTAGATACTGGCCGTTCGTCCAATGCGCTCGTTGACGCTCCGCTTGTAGCATAGGGACCGTCGTCAGGTAGCCACCGGAAGCGGGTAACGAGTGGTTATACCGTTTGCCGGATGGTCTCTCATACCGGGTTCCGTAGTAGGAGGGGGTTCTATGGTCGATTTGATCGTGAAGGACAAGATGAGCCGAGGTAGCTTCTTGCTCCGGACGGGGGCCGTTTTGGGCTCCTTGCTGATGGGCGGCGCGGGTGCGTCCCGGGCTGGAGCCCAGGAGGCTTCCGAGGGTGCTCTCGGCGAGTACGACGGCAATGCTGCGAACACTACAGGTACCTATGCTCCTGTGGGAAGCCGTCACTTATTGCGCTCGGACCGTCCCGAGGTCATACGGTGGGGATTTTTGCCCAACCGTGATGCGGAGCCGGTGATGACGGTTGCTTCAGGGGATGTGGTTGCTATAGAGCAGATCTCCCACGAAGGCATCCTGCCGGATCAGGGCAATCCTTACGACTTCTTCGCTAGCTGGGATATCCCGGAGAGTGAGATCCTGGACGACCAACTCATGGTCTTCGAGGAAATGGAGCAGAAAGGCGAGGGACCACACGTCGTTACCGGTCCCGTCGCCATCGAAGGCGCGGAGCCCGGGGACTGGCTGGAAGTACGGTGTCTCCAGATAGATCCCCGGGTGTCGTACGGGGTCAACTCCGCCCGGCACGGAAAAGGCTCCCTGCCCGAGGAGTATCCGTTAAACGGCAAGGACTACTATGGCAACTTGCTCAAGTTCGATCACGAACGGCAGGTCGGACTCTTCCCTGCGGGAGGAGGTATAGAAGTGCCGCTGAAGCCGTTTATGGGAATCGTCGGCGTCGCCCCGGACACCTCGGAGATGGTCAACTCGGTGCCGCCGGACGTTTACGGCGGCAACCTGGACGTCAAGCGGCTCATGACCGCCGGTTCGACGGCTTTCTATCCCGTACAGGTTCCGGGAGCGCTACTCTACACCAGCGACGGACACGCGGCGCAGGGTAACGGCGAGGTGAGCCTCACGGCCATAGAGACCTCTCAAACCCCGACTTTTCAGGTGATACTCCACAAAAAAGATCTCCTCCAGCAAGAGCATATACCTTTGCTTAAAAATCCCTGGGGTGAGACGGAGGACGCCTGGGTCGTCACCGGAATAAACGAAGACCTCGACGAAGCGATGAAAGAGGCTGTTAGGGAGACGATATCGTTCCTCACCCAAACACGGAACCTCACCGCTGAAGACGCGTACTCTCTGGCGAGCATCGGTATAGACTTCCAGGTCTCCCAGGTTGTAGACATAAATAAGGGAGTCCACGCCAATATTTACAAGCATCTATTTCCGGATGGCCGGTGCTGACCAACTGGATAAAACGACGGTGCTAACCCAGAGAATATTTTGGCCATGCGTCCAATGCGGCTGTTGACGCCCCGCCTGTAGCATGACCGGGTCGCTAGGGTTCCGCCGCGTACGACAGCGGGTCCGAGACCGAGAGCGACAAGCGGTCGGGTAGAAAACCGTCCGCCACACGGAGGGATAAAAGCCCGGGAGGCAGTAAGAGCTTCCCGGGCCTTCGCATTTCGGGAAGTGGAACAGCTACCGGAAGGAGCGAGTCTTGGGAGGAAATCATCACCACCGGAGGGTAGGACCCCCGGACGAGGAGGCGCTCAAACGCCTGGCGGGCTACGAGGCCCGTGAACGCGAGGCATCCATCCCGACGGATCGTTGGGATGAAGAGGTCGAGCGGGCTTTGGAGATCGGGCTCCCGGGTGCGGATTCTATCGAGGACGAAACTATCTCTACCTTCGCCCGTACCGAGTTGCCCCATTTCGCCGGGATCAACACTTTTATGAGATTTCCGTTTTTGGAAGACGTGCGGAGCGTTGCAGACTACGACGTGGCGGTGCTCGGTGCGCCGTTCGACATGGGCACTACTTACCGGTCGGGGACTAGGTTCGGGCCACAGGCTATACGGCGCATTTCGGGTTTGTACTCGACCTATAACTACGAGCTCGGAGTGGATCTGCGGGAGTCGCTCCGGTCTGTAGATCTGGGGGATGTCTTCGTCATACCGGCGAACATCGAGAAGAGCTTCGACCAGATCGCCAACGCCGTCAGCCACGTCGCCGAAGCGGGGGTCTTTCCGGTAATCCTGGGTGGCGACCACTCCATCGGCTACCCGTGCGTTCGGGGCATCGCGCCGCACATCGAGGGTAACGTCGGCATTATCCATCTGGACCGGCACGTGGACATCCAGGAAAAGGAGATGGACGAGCGGATGCACACGACGCCCTGGTTCCACGCCACCAACATCCCGAACGCCCCGCCCAAGAATCTGGTTCAGTGCGGCATCGGCGGCTGGCAGGTGCCCCGGGCCGGCGTTCAGGTCGCCCGTGAGCGCGAGACAACGGTCATGACCATCGGGGACGTCGAGGCGATGGGCATCGAAAAAGCCGCCGAGATGGCGCTCGAAGTCGCCTGGGACGGCGCCGAAGCCGTCTACCTCTCGTTCGACATCGACTCCGTGGACGCCGGGTTCGTGCCGGGCACGGGGTGGCCGGAGCCAGGCGGATATCTACCCCGCGAGGCGCTCAAGTTCTTGCACCTCGTCGCCAAAGAAGGTCTTTGCGGGATGGAAGTTGTGGAAGTTTCACCGCCGTACGACGT
>JBARZO010000443.1:0-2689 GCA_049650165.1 Rubrobacteraceae bacterium | reverse complement strand
GGCGACTGGAACGTCCCCATAACCATCCGCATCCCCTACGGCGTCGTGCCCGGCGGCGCACTCTACCACTCCCAGAGCGTCGAGGCCTGGTTCTGCAACACGCCCGGCCTCAAAGTCGTCGCCCCGAGTTTCCCGGCTGATGCAAAAGGTATGCTCAAAAGCGCCATTCGAGATCCCAACCCGGTACTCTTCTTCGAGCACAAGAAAGCCTACCGGCTCGTCAAGGAAGAAGTCCCCGAAGACGATTACGCCGTGCCGCTGGACAAGGCAAAGGTCCACCGCGAAGGAACGGACATAACGGTAATCTCCTACGGCATGATGCTTCACGAAGTTCTTGAAACGGCGCAGAAGCTCTCGGAAGAACACGGGATAGAGGCCGAAGTCGTCGAGCCTATGTCACTCTATCCGCTAGATAAGGAGACTATCCTGAACTCGGTCCGCAAGACTGGCAAGGTGCTGATCGTCACGGAGGCAAACCTTACGGGCTCGGTCTCGGCTGAGATAGCGGCGGTCGTCGCGCGGGAGGCTTTCGAGTGGCTCGACGCGCCGGTGATGCGTCTCGGCGCGCCGGACACCCCGGCGGCCCCGTTCGCCCGGCCGATGATGGATCTCTTCTTGCCGGACGCCGAGCAGATAGAGGCGGCCATGCTAGAGCTGGCCCGCTACTAGGAGGTTACCGTGACGAAACCCGTAACCATGCCCCAACTCGGCGAGAGCGTAACCGAGGGGACCATAGCCCGCTGGCTCAAAGCCGAGGGTGACGAGGTGGAGATAGATGAGCCTCTTTGCGAGATAGATACCGACAAGGTCAGCGCCGACCTACCTTCCCCCTTCGCCGGCACGTTGGAAGAAGTCTTGATCTCCGAGGGCACGACGGTTGATGTGGGGACCGAGATCGCGCTGATGACCGTCCCTGGAGAGCAAAATGGCTCCCCGGGTGGCAAAGCCCCAGCGCGGGAAGACGCCTACTCCGAAGCCCCGACCGAGGAATTCACGTCCACCGAAACAGGAGTCCAATCAGTTGCAACAGCGGGCGTGCCATACGCCGCCGCCCGGAGCGGCAGCAACGGAAGCGGGGATATGGCGAGCGCCGAAACCTTGCGTAGTACACGCTCTTCGCCGGTCGTTCGCCGCCTCGCCGCCGAGCACCAACTGGACATACAGGAAATCTCCGGCACGGGCATTGAGGGTCGGGTAACCAAGAAAGACATAGAGCAGTACATAAAAGCGCGAGAATCTGCACCCAAATTTTCTCCGAAACTAGAGCCTGCCGAGCATGAGCGAGTACGAGTATATGAGGGCGACCGGGCCTTGGAACTCACCAGCATCCGCCGGGCAATTGCAGAGAGAATGTCGGCGAGCAAGCGCGAGGCTCCGCACGCCTGGACGATGGTAGAGGTAGACGTGAGTGGGCTGGTCGGAGTTCGCGAACGGATGAAGCGAGAGTTCGTCGAGCGCGAAGGCGTCCGACTCACGTATCTGCCGTTCATCGCGAAGGCCGCGGTGGAGGGGCTCAAGGAGTATCCTATCCTCAACTCCGCGTGGGGTGGAGACAGAATCGTGCTTCGAAAGCGTATCAACGTCGGGATAGCCGTAGACCTGGATGACGCCCTGATCGTACCGGTTATACATGACGCCGACGAGTTGAATCTCCTGGGGCTGGCCCGGAAGATAGATGAATTGGTCAAAAAGGCCCGCAATGGCGCGCTCTCCCCGGAAGACGTTGCTGGGGGTACCTTTACCGTTAACAACCCCGGCGCACTAGGCTCGGTCATCTCCACCCCGATCATCAACCATCCGCAGGCTGCCATCCTCTCCGCTGAGGCTATAGTTAAGCGCCCGGTCGTAGTGAACGATGCCATAGCCATCCGCAGCATGATGAACCTGGAGGTCTCCTTCGACCACCGCATCCTCGACGGCGGGGTGGCTCTACGCTACCTGAATTTCATCAAAAAGCGGCTGGAAAGTTATACGCTAGAGAGCAAGATAAGCTAGAGCGTCTCCTGGCGGCGCCTCATATAGCCGTAGTGATGGCCGGTGTGGAGGCGTTCGATAGAGCTTATAGCGGCGATGCGCTCCAGGGCAGAGGTGTCGGCGGCGACGCTGGTGGGAACGCCGTCGCGCTTGGCGATGGCGATGATCTTCTTTACCGAGTCGTAGATGCGCATGACGCGCTTGGTGGCACGCTTTTCGTTGTAGCCTTCGAGTTCGTCAGCCACGTTTATGAGACCACCAGCATTGATGACGTAGTCGGGAGCGTAGAGGATGCCGCGCTCAACTAGCTCCTCGCCATGGTGAGCTTCGTGAAGGACGTTGTTGGCGCTGCCGGCGATGATGGAGCAACGCAGGTTCGGCAAGCTCTCGTCGTTGACCACGGCGCCCAGGGCACACGGGGCGAAAATATCGCAGGGGATGGAGAGGATCTCGTCGGGCTCGACCGCCTTGGCCCCGAACTCAGCGACCGCTCGCCCAACAGCCTGCTGGTTGACGTCGGTAACGATCAGGTTGGCTCCTTCTCTGTCCAACAACCTACAGAGGCTGCCTCCGACGTGCCCCAGACCCTGGACAGCGACCGTACGGCCTTCCAGAGAAGGCGTGCCAAAGACCTCTTCGGCGCAGGCCCGCATCCCCTGTATAACTCCTAGCGCCGTGAACGGTGAAGGATCCCCCGAGCCACCATGCGTAATAT
>JBARZO010000442.1:0-4350 GCA_049650165.1 Rubrobacteraceae bacterium | reverse complement strand
CTCTCGCTCCTAGCCCACCCTCAGCACTTCGTTGATCGGGGGCCGCTCGACGAGCTCTTCGACGTACTCTTGAAGCTGGAGTCCGTCGGGGGTTGCGACGGCGTGATGGTAGTCGCTGAACTGGAAGAGTTGTTCCGGAAGCCGAGGGTCCCGCGTCTGGTTGAGACGACCGTCTTCCCGCAGCCGGCGGGCGACGGCCCGGAGCACGGCGTACGACATGCGCGAGAGGTTTCGCAGCGACTGATGCCGGTTCTGGCGGGTTCCCAGGTCCACCTGGGCCATCGCCCCGAGGCCCACCTTCTTCAGTACGTCGATCATGATCCCGGTCTCGACGGCGTACCCGGTTAGAAACGGGATCGAACGGAACAACTCCGCGTCCGCGACAAATTCCCCGGCGAGCGGCTGAACGAAGCCGGTAAGTTCCGGATAAAAGAGGTTGAACAAAGGCTTTGTCGAAAGCTCCGTGACCCGGCCACCGCCATCCGGTTCTGTGTTTTCGCCTTTCTTGAACGGACGGCGGTAGGCTGCTTTTACGTAGCGTATCTGGGGAACCTCCAGGATCGGCCCCAGAATGCCGTAGACGAACTGGGGTTTGAAGTCTTTGGTGTCCGCGTCCACGTACATTACGAGGTCGCCTTTGGCGACCGAGAGGGCGCGCCACATCGCATCACCCTTGCCGTGGGCGCCGCCGTGGCGGGACATCAACTCGTTCTCTGAGTAGACGAGCGCGCCGTGCCGGGCGGCTACCTCCGCTGTACCGTCCTCGGAGTCGGCGTCTACGGCGAGGACCTGGTCTACCAGTTGGGCCTGCTCGTTTACCGCGTGGACCCCGTCAAGGATTCCGCCCACGGTATCCGCCACGTTGCGGCAGGGCAAGACCAGGCTCACCGTCAACCTTTGCTCTTGTTTGCGCTTTCCCAGTTTTGCGAGGTCGGAGAACTGCGAGTGTTCGTATGAACGGTCTTCGAACCAGTCTACGGCGTCTATAGGCGTAATGTTGCTCCTGTTCATGCTCATAACCTCCAAGTTAAACTAAAAGCAAACGTCTGTCTACGAATCTCGCGGTGAGACTTTTGTCCTATAAGAAAGGGCGTGAACCTCCATTCTTGTGCCGAGGCCCCACGCCTTTTTACCTGATATGACTCATTCTAGCATTCCTCAACATGCTTGGAACGCCGACGGAAGACGATTAGCGCAGACACAAGATGTAAGAATACTGCTGATCGAAGACAACCTTGGCGACGCCCGGCTCGTACAGATCCTGCTAGACGAAGCAGAGAACCCGCGCTTCGAGATTACCCACGCAGAAAGCCTCGAAGATGCCCTGGGCTGTTTGGATACCGGAAGGTTCGACGTGGTCCTGGCGGATCTTTCACTACCGGACTCTAATGGTTTGGAGACGTTGAGACCAGGGAACAATTGAACTTCCTACGCGAACATGGATGCGACCATGCCCAGGGCTACTATTTCAGCCCGCCGGTAGCGGTCGACGAATTTGTCGGGCTCTTGAAGAGCGAAGGTCCGCTACCTGGATTCGAGTAGGTCCGGACAGCCGGTAAATACCGTCGGTTAGAGCCGAAAGACCGGCTACAGAACCGTGAATGGTACAATCGGAATCTTTCCAAATTATTAGACTGCGCCGAAGAAAGCGCGGAAGCAAGGAAGTTGATAGATGAAGATCGTACTGACAAACGACGACGGAATAAGCGCCGCGGGAATACTAGCGGCCCGGCAGGCGCTAGAGAAGATCGGGGACGTGCTGACCGTTGCCCCCGACCGCAACCGCAGCGGTGTGGGCCGGAGCATCAGTTTCGGACAACCGCTCCACGTAGAGGAGTACGAGATGTCCGACGGCGTTATGGGCTACGCTTGCAGCGGTACGCCGGTGGACTGCGTGCGGCTCGTGGCGCTGGGTCTCATGGACTTCGAGCCGGATATCGTCGTCTCTGGAATCAACCATGGCGAGAACCTGGGTGATGACATAACGTACTCCGGCACGGTGGCGGCGGCCTTTGAGGGGATCGTGATCGGGGTTCCCGGCATAGCCGTTTCACTGAGCGTGGAGCGCGCCTGGCACGCCGGCGAGGACGAAGAGCTACATTTCGGGCCGGTGGCGGACTTCACCTCCCGGCTCGTAAAGGTCGCCCTGAACAGCCTACCGGCGGAGCGCATCCTGAACGTCAACGCCCCAAACCGGACGGAGGTAAACGGTGTGAAGGTTACTAAGCTCGGGCGCAGATTCTACAAGGATGAGTTGATCGAGGTGAAGGACGACCGGGGTCGCGTAGGCTACGACATCTACAACAACCCTCCAGGCCATCACGAGGCGGAAGACACCGACTTCGCCGCCATCAGCAGTGGGGAAATCAGCGTAACCCCCGTTCACCTAGACCTCACCGATACAGAAGGAATGCAGGAGATCGAGACCTGGGACATGGCCGACCTCATCTCTCGCAACGGGCACCGATAGCCTATGCTGACCGCAGCCCTCTTCGATTTCGACGGAACCCTCGTAGACACCACCGAGCTCATCTACCAGTCGCACCGCCGGGCTACCCGGGAAGTCTTTGGTCACGAACCCTCGCGAGAAACCCTTATGGCAAACGTCGGCCAACCGCTCCCACAACAGATGGCGGCCCTCATCGAAAAGGAGACCGATGGCCGTGCTGGGGCCGATGAACTCGTCGACGAGCTTATGGAATCTTATAGGGTCCAACAAGATGAATTGCATCAAGATTTGATAGAAGAGTTCCCCGGTGTGGAAGAGGCACTTTCGCGTTTGAGAGACGCCGGCGTTGGGATCGCCGTAGTAACTTCTAAGCGTCGCGCTTCCGTGGAGAAGGCTATCGAGACCTTTCCCGGCCTCGACAACGTGGCAAACCACTTCGTAACCATGGACGATACCGACGAGCATAAGCCGAAACCGGCCCCGCTACTAAAAGGTCTCGAACTACTCGGTGGCGTCCCGATCGAAGAAGCCGCCTACGTAGGCGACTCTCCCCACGACGTAGACGCTGCCCACGCCGCCGGGGTAACCAGCGTCGCTATAAGCTGGGGCGCGTTCCCCGAAAAAGTCCTCCGCGAGAAGCAGCCGGACTACCTGGCTCCGGACATAGATTCTGTGGTGGACATTCTATTGAGGCTTACGGACTGAAACATTCGCCGATTACAGATTCGTAACTGCTCTGGCCAGCGCCTCTAGCTCCTCCTCGGTATTGAACAGATGGACGCTCGCCCGAACGTAGTGGTTCGGTTCCGGGATAAAGCGCACGACGAACCGTTGCTCCAGAAGTTTCTCCGCCACCTCTTTAGACGAAACTCTCTCGACCTCGAAGCTGACGAGGCCCGTACGCGCCGGACGCGGAGTGCGGAGCTTGATGCGGGGGTTCTCCGAGAGCAGGTCCATCAGCAACTCGGCGCGGCGGTGGATCTCTTTGAGTCCGGCTTCGCCGCGTTCGGTGGCGGCTTTGAGGGCGTTTGAGAAACCTCCGGCCAGGGCGGGGCTCATGGTCGAAGATTCAAAGCGCCGGGCGCCGGGGTGTAGCTCGTAATTGCCTTCCCGGTTGAAGGACTTGGGATCGGCGATGGATAGGTAGCCGAGGTTGGGGCTGTAGGCCCGGCATTCGGGATGAACGTAGAGGGCGCCCATGCCTTCGGGTCCGAGCAGCCACTTGTGGCCGGTGAAGGCGTACATGTCGGCGCCGGTGGCTGGTGCGTCTACGGGGATGTTGCCGACGGACTGGGCGCCGTCCACCAGCGTCAGGGCCCCGTGTTCGCGGGCCAGGGCGCAGATCTCTGCCAGCGGCAACACTTCACCGGTGGTCCAGTCCACGTGTGAGAGAGCAATGAGCCGGGTCTCAGGTGTCAGGGCTTCTTTTATCTTCTCTACCGTTACAGGGGGTGAGATTAGCGTTAGTTTTACGCCGAAACGATCTTGGAGGGCGTGGAGGGGGGCGAGGCAGCCGGGGTGTTCGGTGGTCGTGGAGATCACCTCATCCCCGGATTCCCAGTTCAGGGAGCTTACGCCGAGGTTCATTCCGTGGGTGGTGCTCTGGGTGAGGGCCACGTCTTCGGGGAGGCTTCCGATAAGGTTCGCGACCGCTTCCCGCGCCCGCGAGTATGCCTCGCCCTGGCGAACGTAGAATTGTGCGCCTTGCAGGTAGGCCGGGCCGGAGCAGAGGTCGTCGGTCTCTCGCATGGCTAGGATGGTCTTGTGGGTTGGTGGGCCGCTGCCGCCGGAGTTCAGGTAAGCGTAGTCGTTTGTAGAGAGGGCCGGGAATGATTTGCGTGGGAGGTTTGGTGGTTGGATCTCATACTCCTTCCGGGATATTTGCGTATGTTTTGTATAAT
>JBARZO010000441.1:0-1631 GCA_049650165.1 Rubrobacteraceae bacterium | reverse complement strand
CGCTAAATCACACCAAACATAAGGAGTGAAGATGAGTGCGAAAGGGCGGGGCGCAACCGGCGGCGTCGAAAGAGAATCCACCGTACGAGGGGTGTCGAGTGAGAGACAAAGTGAGCAGTACTCTCTGGCAAAGATCCTGGGTATCTGGGCACTCGCAGCCGTTCCGATGGGTGTCCTGAGTTGGATCGCTTTTCCCCTCCTGGCACCCGACTTCGGGTCGGATCCCCTCGGGTTCGGCGTCACGAGGTTGGTGCTGCTCGCGCTGGGTTTGATCTGGTTGTTCGTCCTTTCCATGGTCATCGTCCGTCAAGAGGAAGGGAACCTTCGATGGGCGACGGTCAAACGGAGGCTCCGGCTCAACACCCCACGGCAACCGGCTACCGGCGAACCCCGGAAGAGGCTCTGGTTGTGGGTGATGCCGTTCCTCGTCGCGGTCGCGCTGGTGGATCTTGTACTGAACACTCCCTTGGAGAACGTTTGGGTGTCGGTCTTCCCGTTCCTTGCGGAGCCCGCAGGCTACAGCTTCGACGCGGTCTTCGGATCGCAAGAGATCCTGGCTCGTCTGGAGGGCGCCTGGTGGTTCTTCGGCCTGTTCGTGATCCAGGCCGCGTTCAACACCATCCTGGGGGAAGAGTTCCTATTCCGGGGCGTGCTTTTGCCAAAGATGGAAGGCGTGTTTGGACGCGGCAGTTGGGTGGCAAACGGTGTGCTCTTTGGTCTCTATCATGTCCACCAGCCCTGGGGGATACCGAACTCCGTCATTACCGGCCTTCTGTACACCTTCCCTGCCTATCGCTACAGGAGTACGTGGATGTCCGTCATCCTCCACTCCGCGCAGAGCGTGTTCTTTGCCTTCCTCGTGCTCGGGGTCGTGTTGGGGCTGGCATAGTCCCGAGACTGCGGCGGGCACAACCGGCGCCCTTCCAGTTCGAGGGCTTTTACAAGGAGGATCGGACCATCCCCGAAGGCACCTACGTGTACGTCGAGGACCCGCGGACGGGCGAGTCCGAGAAGCTGCGCGTGATCGAGGTGCTGGAGCAGACCGCTACCGATATCACGGCGGTCGCGACCTCAAAGGCGACGCTGGAGGAACTCGCGGGGGCTCCGGTCCCGCCGCAGACATACATGTTCCGCCTCGAAGACGGCGTGGGCGCCGCCGATGCCGCCGGAGCACTCGAAAAGGCGTTCGCCGCCAGCGGGCTCCAGGCCAGCGTGGTGGCCGAAGAGGTTCGCAGCGGCGCCGAGTTCAGCATCATAATGTTCAACCTGTTCACGGGCTTCAGGGGGCTCGGACTCCTGGTCGGCATCGCGGCTTTAGGTGTCATCGCCGCCCGCTCGGTGGTCGAAAGGAGGCAGCAGATCGGGATGATGCGCGCCCTCGGGTTCCAGAGGGGCCAGGTGCGGCTCGCGTTCCTCATGGAATCGTCGTTCGTAGCCCTGCTCGGCATAGCGACCGGGATAGCGCTGGCGTTCCGGCTCTCGGGCAACATCCTCGAGCAGATGGCGGGCGACATGCCGGGGGTCACCTACCAGGTTCCGTGGACCATGATCGGGCTCGTCGCGGCCATCGCCTACGCAGCCTCTCTCCTGACCACGTTCCTGCCCGCCCGCCAGGCGTCGAAGGTCTACCC
>JBARZO010000440.1:0-4501 GCA_049650165.1 Rubrobacteraceae bacterium | reverse complement strand
CCCCTGATCAAATACGTCAGCAAGGAATTCCCGTACCATCTGATCTTCGCTTTCCTCGGCATACTCGCGGCGACCGGGGTCAACTTTGTGTTGTCCCATCGTTTTGTCTTCCGCCAGTCGGCCGCGAAAGACTTGAACGTCGACCTCCCACCTAAAGAAATCGCCGCGGAGATATCGGATGAATTGAAGGCCGACAAAACGATCCTGATGCAAGTTCCTGGTCTCTCACCCCTCGGCGATCCCCTTTCTAGCCAGTTGAATGCCGCTGATCGGAGCGTGATAGAGATGGTCGCAAATACCGCCCACCCAACACTAACCATCACCGGCCCCCGGAGACTCCCACAGGCACGCACCAACGCCCGCTGGCTGAACTCGCTCGCCGTCCCGGTGTTCCAGGACGAACGTACCGTCGGCGTCGTCTACGCGACCCGTAACTCGACCGAGCCATTCACCGAAGAAGATCTCCACTGGCTGACCTCCTACGTCGGTGCCGCGGCCCCCCTTTTCGAACAACCCACAAAGAGCAACAAAAACCCCGGGGATTGACCCCGGGGCAATGGTCCCTCCGCCCTATAAGGAACCCTGTGCGTAATGCTCATTTCCCCCTCCGGCATGAGCACTACACCACCACGACTAAACCTAAAGTTCATTGTGAACCCAGGCACATGGCCCTCCCTAGACGGCGAAATTAGCACGATCCACGAAACGGCGCAACAGCGCGCCTACACTGGATCTGGACCAATACCACGGCATTTCGCATCTCCAGGCACAATATATCGTCATCGCAAGAAACTTGATGCCATTTATGGTGTTTTCAGTAAAATCTCTCCTTTCATCTCCGGTTCACTCTGGGCAGTTACATATACGTTTAGTTGAAGGTAATGCTTTGCGAAGCGTGATCTTACGTCGCTCCGCAACAACCTGTATTGTTTCTAGTTACGGTAGTTAAAGTTCTCTAGCGGTTTTGACGACGAGTTGGGCGTAGAAAGAAGTTTCTCCGTGGAGAGGATAGACGGTGTGGAATCCGAAAAGAAGGTAGACGAGTTAACCGGGCGACTTGTAGAGGAAGGCGGCAGCGACCTCCATCTCAAGGCGGGTGCCCCGCCATCCGCCAGGATAAAGGGGACGCTCAAACACCTGGATGGTTGTACAGAGCTTCGGCCTGAGGATACAGAGGGGATCTTGCATGAGATGATCCCACCAAACCTCACCGATGAGTTCGAGAATGATGGCGAAGCTGACTTCTCGTATTCTGTAGCGGGAGTTGGACGATTTCGAGTCAATGCTTTCCGGCAGCGGGGGAGCGTTTCCATCGTTATGCGCTTTATTCCGTTCGGCGTGCCAAAGTTCGAGGAGCTGGACTTGCCGGAAGTAATTTCACGTCTGGCCCGGGAGGAGCGTGGCATCGTCCTCGTTACCGGAACTACGGGGAGCGGAAAATCTACGACGCTCGCCTCGATGCTGGATCTCGTCAATCGTTCGATGCAGAAGCACATCGTTACCATAGAAGATCCCATAGAGTTTCTACACCGCGACCAGCAAAGCCTCATAAACCAGCGCGAAGTCGGGATGGACACCCTTTCTTTCGCCCGGGCGCTGCGGCGCGTTCTGCGGCAGGACCCGGACATAATCCTGGTCGGTGAGATCCGTGACTCCGAGACCGCCCAGATCGCCCTCTCTGCCGCTGAGACGGGACATTTGGTTCTCTCTACACTACATACAGTTGACGCCACGGAGACTGTCAACCGAATAATCGACCTTTTCCCTCCGCACGAGCGAGGCCAGGTACGGACCATGCTCGCCGGTACACTCAGGGGTATTGTCGGGCAACGGCTGATAAGAACTAAAGACGGCGGTCGGGCAGCGGCCTGCGAGGTTATGGTCACGACAGGAAGGATCCAGGACTTCATCATGGACCCGGAGCAGACGGGCCAGATACAACAGGCTATATCCGAAGGCGAATACTACGGCATGCAGACTTTTGACCAGGCCTTGCTCAAGCTGGTCGAGGAAGACCGCGTGGACTATAAGGAAGCTCTCAAATTCGCGAGTCGTCCCCAGGACTTCAAACTCATGGTTCAGTCTCTCGGACTCGGCATCTCTCGCTAGAAGTTCTCGCACCCACATAGTCCCCACAGATACTCAGAAGTTCTATACTGGGTACATGAGGCCAATATGCTTTCTCTCGGACTTCGGTTTCTCAGACGACTTTGTCGGCACCTGCAAGGGCGTAATGGCGCGCATAGAACCTGGCGCGAATGTTATAGACCTCACCCACGAAGTACCGGGGTTCGAAGTAGAAGCCGGCGCGGAGATTCTGAAACACGCCACCCGCTACATGCCGCTAGACACCATATACCTGGCAGTCGTCGACCCCGGTGTCGGCACCCAGCGGCGGGCGCTCGCAGTTCGAACCGGGGACGGTCCCCTGATGGTGGGGCCAGACAACGGTCTCCTCTTACCGGTGGCTGAATCTCTGGGCGGTATCACTGAGGCCATCGAGCTTACAAACGGCAAATATCACGTACAGCCCGTATCCAGCACGTTTCACGGTCGAGACATCTTTGCGCCAGCAGCGGCGCACCTGGCGGCGGGCGTAGATCTTTCGGAATTAGGACGCGAAGTAGATCCCGGCTCCCTTGTTCCCCTGGTCCTCCCGGGTTTCGAAACGGTCTCGGGCTCGGTGTACAAAGCACGAATATTAGACATCGACCGGTACGGAAATGCCCGGCTCTCAGTGATGCAAGATGAGCTGCCTCTGAAATACGGCGCCAAGTTGCAAGTAGACTCAGGGGACGGCGAAATGCCGGTGCGGTATCTGGCTACCTTCGGCGCGGCGAGTGATGGAGAACTAGTCCTCGTCCCAGACTCCCACTGGCGCCTGAGTCTGGCAATAAATAAGGGAAACGCCGCGCACGCTCTCGCGCTACACCGGGGCGATTTCGTTCTCTTTCGTGTCGAGGATTCGCAAAATAATGAACCTTCCTGATCCCAGCAACGGCGAGAAGTTTTCAGAGCCTACCTCCTCTTCGGAGGAAAGTCGTCGCCGGGTTCTGCGGGCAGCCGCTCTACGTCCGATAAACCTTCTTATGTTGGTACTGGGCGCTTTTGCCGGCGCCTTCTTCTCTTGGTGGTTTCTACCGCTCACCGTCGTCACTTACGCGCTCCTCGTTTTTCTAGCTACCCGGGACCCGTTTTTCGAGCGCAAGACACTAGGCCAAAGCCACTCAACGGCTGCTACGCAGCCCTCATTAGACATCTCACTAGAGCGCAGGGCCCGCTGGCTTCCCAAAGGAGAAACCCGAAACACAGTAGATAATGCGCTTGAGGCCTATCGGAAGTCTGTAGCCTCTATAGAAGGCGCCAGCGACGTGACAAGGACAGTACTCGAAGATGCAGTGCCCAAACTCCACACGGCGGCGGATCGGCTCGTTGAGACCGCCACTAAAAGAGAGAAGGCCGCTACGATAATAGCCGAGTTGAAGTCACTCACCAACACTAGAGAAGACCACTTGACGGCCATAGAGAAGCTAGAAAATGAAATGCAGGCCGCGGACGCAGAAATCTCCAAGACCTACGATCAGCTCGTAGCGTTACGAGCCAAAGTAGCACATATTTCTATTGCCGATGCCCCTGAAACCCGGGCTGAAGCTTCTCAGATAAACGCGTCTTTGGATGAACTCAACCTGCGTTTGGAAGCTTTGGAAGCAACCATGACCTCTTCTGAAGAAAATCTATCCCCGCCCAGAAATCAGTTGGAACAAGACTCCTGAAGGCAATTTCCGCCCCGCCAGTCTCCGTAAGACAACGTAGTGAAGTGTTCCAACGAACGTAGATTCTCGAAGAATCTGGCTTTGGTTAGGCGGAGTTGGCCTGCAGATCCGGCCCTGATTCGTCCTCTTCGGACGAGTCGATAGACGGAGCCCGACGCGGAGCGCTGTTGAGTTCCTTGCGCGACTCCTCTACAGAAGTCAAAGAGTCCTGGCACCAACCTTCCAACTGGCCCATGATGCGTTCCCGATAGGCTTCGGAACCGCTAGACACTTCCTTGGAGTACTGTTCGGCCGCCGCATGCACCTCAGCCGCCCGCCTCTGGGCCCGTAGATAGATGTCCGTGTGCTCGACTTGCCCGTCCGCACGTTCCCGAGCTTTCTCCAATACGCGACCAGCCTCTTCCTCTGCGGCCGCGACCATCGCGCTACACTCCCGACGCACCGATTCGGCGTCAGACAACTCTCCCGGAAGAGACTCTCTCAACTCCTCCAGCATGTAGACGATGTCAGAGCGGTCTACAAGTGCCCGTCCTTTCCGCATCGGTACGCTAGAGGCATTGTGAACGATGGCCTCAAGCTCCTCCAAAACTCCGCTTATGTATTCCATCTCCTCTCTCATGGTTAACCACCCTAGCACGCCTCTTGAGGCTACGCTAGCTTTTTCTAAAGTATTTTTTCAAACTTTACCTCAACTTCAACTACAGTATGATCTGAAGGTCAAGTGTAGT
>JBARZO010000439.1:0-6626 GCA_049650165.1 Rubrobacteraceae bacterium | reverse complement strand
CACTTCTCCTTTCGGACTCTCTACGGGCGCGGCCACGCAGCAGAGGTTCTGGGCGAACTCTTCGAAGTCCATGCCTACACCCACCATCCGAACCTTGTTCAACTGGGCGTGCAACTGGGTGGGGTGGACTATTGTTCGCGGCGTGAAGGCTTCCAGGCCATGGGCTTCTATATGTTTCTGTACGTACTCGGAGCCCATGCCAGCCAACAATACCTTGCCGAGTGCCAAAGCGTGTGAGGCTCCGTGAAATCCTTGAGCCACCCCAGCCGGAGGGCTGTCCGGCGGCGCCTTTACCTGGACTACAGTCACTTCGCCGTCTAGTAGCACCGCCAGGTACGCCTGTCGTTGCGCCCGCTTCGCCAACTCTTCGATAACCGACTCGACCTGGACGTCGAGACAGCTTTCGGCGCGATATTCGTGGAGCATCGAAACGGTCGGTCCTATCCTGTAGCCTCCGCCATGGGGAACCTTCTCTATGTATTTCTCGTCGGCAAGTATGTTGATCAAATAGTAACAACTAGAGAGGCTTGTACCCAACTCCCGGGCGATACGCTTTGCGGTCAGCTTTTCTCCGTGCTGGCTAACGAGATCCATGACTTTGAGCGCCCGGCGGACGCTCTTGAACTTGGGTCCCACCTTTGAACCATTGGCCGAGAGGTCTACAAGACCTCTACCGAGATCTCCCGTTTCCACCAAAAATCACCCTTCGAACTTCGTAAGCTTCCAGGAGGAAGCAATTCCTCAAGCCCAATTCCAATATATATAGCTTGCCATACCCTAGTCAAAATTCCAAGTTTCCGTAAAATTTCATACATTATTGGAAAAAGTGCTTTATGGTACTTACCTGTCAACCTACTCACCTTATGATGGTGCCAGATAGTGTTGAAGCATCTAGCACAAGGGGGTGCGAGGAAGGGATACTGCTCGAAGAATGGTTTGAGGTGTAAGTTTCCTTGAAAGGAGGAAATACAGTAGTGGCACGCAGAAGTGTTACCAAGGCTCACAACAAGATTCAGGAGCTTTCTTGGGACCCGACGTTCGTTGAGAAGGACCCCAAGTACCAGACTGACTACAAGCTCACCAAGGGTTCGATGAAGGACCCGATGAAGCAGGTCATGCAGTCCTACTTCCCAATGCAGGAAGAGAAGGACCACCGGGTGTACGGCGCCATCGACGGGGCCGTCCGGGGGAACATGTGGCGGCAGGTGCAGCCGCGATGGATGGAGTGGCAGAAGCTCTTCCTGAGCATCATTCCGTTCCCGGAGATCTCCGCCGCCCGGGCAATGCCGCTTTTGACCGAAGCGGTGCCGAACCCGGAGATCCACAATGGTCTCGCGTTCCAGATGATCGACGAGGTACGCCACTCGACGATTCAGATGAACCTCAAGCGCGAGTACATGAGGAACTACATCGACCCCGCTGGGTTCGATATTACCGAGAAGGCTTTCTCCAATAACTACGCCGGCACCATCGGTCGTCAGTTCGGCGAGGGCTTTATTACCGGGGATGCGATCACCGCCTGCAACATCTACCTGCAGGTGGTGGCGGAGACGGCGTTCACGAACACGCTGTTCGTGGCGATGCCCTCCGAGGCGGCGGCAAACGGCGACTATCTGCTGCCGACCGTGTTCCTTTCGGTTCAGTCCGACGAGTCGCGGCACATGAACAACGGCTACGGCACGCTGCTCATGGCGCTGGCTCATGACGAGAACAAAGAGCTCATCGAGCGAGACCTGATCTACTCTCTCTGGAACCAGCACGCCGTGGTGGACGCCGCTATCGGTACGTTTATCGACTACGGCACGAAGGATCGCCGCCAGGACCGCGAGAGCTACGCCGAGATGTGGCGTCGCTGGTACTACGACGATTACTATCGTAGCTACCTGGTCCCGCTGGAGAAGTACGGTCTCAAGGTTCCGCATGAGGTTATCGAGGATAGCTGGGAGAGGATCTCCAAGGGCTTCTACCACCATCACGTGGCCCAATTCTTCGCAACCGGCTGGATGGTCAACTATTGGCGCATCGACCCGATGACCGAGGAAGACTTCGAGTGGTTCGAGCACAAGTATCCGGGCTGGTACGACAAGTTTGGCAAATGGTGGGAGCACTATAGCTCGCTCTCCGAGCCTAACGGCCACAAGCCGATAGCCTTCGAGGACACCGGCTACGTATATCCGCACCGCTGCTGGAGCTGCATGGTTCCGTGCCTGATCCGCGAGGACACCGTCATGGACTACGTCGACGACCAGTGGAGGACCTACTGCTCCAAGTGGTGCCACTGGCAGGACACGGTCGCCTTCCGCGAAACGTACAACGGTCGCGAGACTCCCTCAATGGGTCGTCAGACCGGCAAGCGCGAGTGGGAGACGCTGTACCACAACTGGGATCTGGCCGACATCGTCCACGACCTCGGTTACGTCCGGAACGACGGCAAGACCCTGGTTCCGCAGCCACACGTCATCTTCGACGACGACAAGATGTGGACTACGGACAACCTCCGGGGCATCCAGTTCCAGAGCCCGAACATCCTGCTCAACGAGATGTCGGACGACGAACGCGAGAATCACATGGAGGAGTACAAGAAAGGATTCACTATAAACTCCAGCTACTAACATCTTCGGCCCCGAACGGGCCGTCAAAGATTCTCGAAAGAGGCGGATGAGAAGATCCATCCGTCTCTTTCCGCGTATGTTGGAAAATAACTTAAGTTATATGCTTGACCGGATACTTCCCGGTATATACGATCAAAAGTGCCGTAGGGGATACGGGCCAAAAATCATAAACTACGGGTTAGGGGACTGGGTAGTATATGGGTGAAAAGCACAAGGTTTTCTTTGAACCGGTTGGCATAGAGATCGAGGTCGACGAGGACGAGACCATACTCGACGCGGCGTTCCGGCACGGCGTGATGTTGATGCATGGTTGCAAGGAGGGACAGTGCTCCGCCTGCAAGTCTTTCTTGCTGGATGGGGATCTGGAGATGAGTCGTTTCTCGACCTTCGCGCTCAACGAGTACGAGGAAGAGGAAGGTTTCGTTCTTCTATGCCGGGCGCACGCCTACAGTGACCTGGAGATCGAGCTTCTCAGCTTCCGGGAGGAGATGCTGGATACCGGCGTTCCCATCCAGCTCGTGTACGGCGAGGTGGAGGAGATCGAGGAGCTAACGCACGATATAAGACGGCTCGTCATCAAGCTGGTTGACCCACCGGAGATGAACTTCATCCCTGGCCAGTACGCTGAGATCTACATCCCGGGAAGCGACGATGAGCACCGGGCCTACTCCATGGCGAACACGCCGGCCAGCGACGAGCGGGCCGAGTTCATTATCAAGGTCTATCCTGGTGGCCGCTTCTCCAGTTTGCTGGAGGACGGGCTCGAAATCGGGCAGAAGATAAAGATGAAGGTTCCCTTCGGCATGTTCATGTTAAAGCCCAAATCCGAAAGCGACATCGTGTTTATCGGGGGTGGGTCTGGCACAGCCCCAATACTTTCGCTTCTCCGACACATGGTCGAAAAAGGCATCGAGCGCAAAGCCACCTTCTACTATGGCGCCCGGGCGGAGAAAGACCTCTTCTATCTGGACGAGATGAAGGAGCTAGAGGAGCAGTTGACGGATTTCAAGTTCGTTCCGGCGCTCTCAGAACCCGAAGAAGACGGCGATTGGCAGGGTGAGACCGGCATGATCCCGGACGTAGTCAAACGTTTGGAAGGGGATCTCTCCGGTACGGAAGCCTACCTCGCCGGTCCGCCGCCAATGGTCGATGCTGCGCTCCCCATTCTCGAAATGAAGGGTGTAGACCAGGACGACATCTTCTACGACAAGTTCACCACGACCGGGGCGGAAGAAGGCTCGGATCAAAAAGAAGAGAGCGGGCCGAGTTTCCCCGGGGCGATCGGATAGATCCGGTACAGACGATGGAAACCTCAAAAACAATACGGAGGGCGCCTATGGATTGACCGTCTGAACAGAACACACTGCTTCGATACAGGGGTTGGTAGAACCGTAGTGGGGAACGTAGGGACGCCAGACTCCGAGATCTAGTGTGAACGTCAAAGCATTACGAAAGGGAAAAGGAGGTTGCGAATCTGTGAGTGAAGAGAGCGCAATTACGGAAGGAGTCGGAAGGGGAACCAGGAGTCTACCCCCAATCCGGCTGACGGATGCCGAAGCCGGCGCGGCCACGTTCGCAGGGTCGGATAGCCGGAAATACAACTACTTTACGCCCAAGGGTCGCCGGTCTACCCGGTACGAAGACGTAACGTTGGACGTACAACCCGACCCGGACAAGTACCTCAAGCAGGGTTGGATCATCGGCTGGGCCAACGGAGATCTCGGGTACGACGCAAAGTGGACGAAGATAAAGTCTTCCGACTGGCACAGGTTCCGCGATCCCAACGAGGAGTGGGAGAAGACGTACTACGTCAACAACTCCAACTCTATTCGTCAGATTCAGCAGAACATCGAGAATGCGAAATCCGAGAACGTGTTCGAGAACTGGGACAGGAGCTGGATCGACATCGTCGCCCGGCACGTTAGCGCCTGGTCGCATGCGGATCACGGTCTCGGGATGTACGTTTTCATGCCGGCGCAACGGGCCGCCATGAGCAACATGCACAACAACGCTATAGCGGTTAACTGTATGCACAAGCTACGCACCGCCCAGGATCTCCTGCTCTACAACCTGGAGTTGAGTGAGTTGTTGCCCGAAGAGTTCGACGGGATCACTCATCAAGAAGTCTGGATGGAAGATCCATCCTGGCAGGCCGTGCGGGAGAACGTGGAGCGCATAATGAACGCCACGGACTGGGCCGAGACTACCTTCGCCTCGAACATAATCTTCGAGCCGCTGGTCGGCGAGCTATTCCGCAGTCACTTCGTGATGCGATTCGCCCCGCCGCATGGCGACTATCTGACCCCCTCGGTGGTAGGCGTGAGCGAGAGAGAGTTCAACGACCGCGACCTCAGCTACACCAGAGACATGATGCAGGACATGTTGGAAGACGAGGTCCACGGCGATGAGAACCGGGAGACCATGCAACAGTGGCTCGACCATTGGGTGCCTTATAGCATCGCGGCTGCTGAAGGACTGGAGCCCATCTGGTCCGAACCGGAGATACAGCCGGTCAGCTTCGAGGAGTCCTACGAGAAGGCAAAGAGCCGTTTCGAGGGCATTCTCTCCGACCTTGGCCTGAAGGTTCCTGAAGGGGTGAAAGCGTGAGCGAGCAGCCACAGCAGTACACGAATGAGCGCACCTCGTCGAACAGGTGCGGGGTAACGATGAGTGCGAGCGTCGAGGGCAATGCCATCGCCGAGCTAATGGGCGAGAAAGAAGGCGTGGAGATCACAAAGTATCCGGCCATGATCCGGGTCGACGCAAACGACCATCTCGAGTTCGATATGGATGAGATCGCCGAGTATCTAGGCGAGGATGAGTTCACCACCTACGACTTCGAGATCGAAACCTCCACCCACTACGGGCGGATGGTACGCCTGGACGACAAGATACTGTTGTTCGCCAACCCCGAGGACGCTGCCGAGTATACTGGCACGGCGGATGCTCCAGAGGACGAACCAACGCTGCCTGCCTGAACCAAGGTTAAGCAGCGACAGAAGGGCGGTGGTTCTTTCGAGAACTACCGCCCTCTTATTTTTTGCGTCCGCCCCTATCGTACTTTCAGAGTTGGCCTCAACCTCAGATACCCAATCTGCCTCTTAGATCTTGCTCTTTCAAGGCCAGAAGTCCTTCCCTAAATTCCTCTTGGGAGTTAGAGCGTTCGAAGAGCCGGCCCACATCTTCTATGTCCTTGCGGTTGGTCAACATATACTCCCAGCCATCTTTGGGGTGCATCTGCTCGAAGGAGCAAAGTGACAGCGCCATGATGTGCCAGGGGTCTTCGATTCCGGCTTCTCCGCGCAGTAAAGAGTATAGTCGTCCTGCGTTGAGGGTCCGCTCCCCGAACTCCTTGACGGGGAGATCTCGCCCCCCGGAATTCTCTTCCGGCATATCCGTTTCCTTTCCCCGAACAGAAACAGTCGGTCGGATCCAATCTTTGACCTCTGACTGACTGTACCGGATGGCACGAGAACGTGCTGTTTATTTCGCATGCTATTGAAAAATTCTTATATTGTTGGAAAAGTCGCTCCCCGGTTGTCGCAGAATGCAAGGTTGGTTATGATGGAAGCAAGCTAGGCGAGTAGTCCTGGCAGGGGAAATCAGCGAAAGGAGGCTGTAGAGAAAGATCACGGGTCCCTCAAAGTTCTTTGATCACCTCTTTAGGGTGTATTTAAGACAGTAGATAAAAGGTTACTCTTGCATGGTGGGTTGGGTAACCTTGGCAAACGGGTATTGAGAAGGAGGAGTCTCTTGTACGAGAAAGATGGCGAAAAGTATTTTGTGGTGGACGGCCACGTCCATTATTGGGATGCGAGCCCGGAGAACACGACCAACAAGTACGGCGAAGGGTTTATCAACTGCTTCTACGATTACCATAAGAATCTCTCGCCGGAAGAGTATGTATGGTCTCTTGAGAAGTACCGGAAGTACTCCGAAGATGACATGATGCACGATCTGTTCGAGATCGGCTACGTGGACAAGGCGATTTTCCAGTCTACTTACCTCACTGAC
>JBARZO010000438.1:0-3619 GCA_049650165.1 Rubrobacteraceae bacterium | reverse complement strand
ACCTAGCACAAGGCCCGGGGACAAGGAAGCCACCGGGCCGGACTTTCGGCGGATGATCTCAGAAACTACGAGTTAGCAGCACCCGCACTGCTCCGTCGCGCATTCCTCGCAGTCACATTCGTCGCAGCATCCCTGGCGGGCGGCCAGAAGCCGTCCATTCTCTTCCAGGATCTTCATATCTTTCACCTCCTCCGTGGTCTCGTCTAAGTTGGATGTTTCACCGGCGACCGTCGCGACCGTTTCCAGGCATCCACAGGACTCTCCGGGTCGTTCTTGCCGGGTCTGGTCGCACTCTTGGGGGATGTCTGCTTCGTAGAGGCGACGCCGGTAGTAGAGAAGGTTGTCCCGGAGCGCTGAGAGGCGGGATATTTCTTGCCGGGTATCTCGCAGCCTCGAATCCAGGACTTCCTCCAGCTTGGGGAAGAAGTCTTCTCCGGTACAGTCCGCCGCGATGGAGATCAGGCCGTGGATCTCATCCAGCGTCAGCCCCAACAACTTGGCCCGTCGGATGAACTTCAAGCGTCCCAATACAGCGTCGCCGTAGAGCCGATATCCGGCCTCGTTCCTGGACGCGGGTTCGAGAAGGCCGCGCTCCTCGTAATAGCGGATAGTCTTTACCGGGAAGCCCGAAAGCCGGGCGACCTCGCCGATCCTGAACAACCCGTCTCTAGCCGTCTGATCCATATAGAGCGAGTATAGACCCTCCACTATGGAGGAGAGTCAAGGGCCTCCGGCGAAAACTTTCGGAGATTTTCCAGACATATCGAGCTACCGAACGGGCGCGATCTTAGCCGGCGACTATAAGGACCTCTAGCGTGCGCGGACCGTGTACGCCCTCGACCCGTTCTAATTCGATGTCTGAGGTGGCCGACGGGCCGGAAATGAAGGTGATGGCCCGGCCTTCGCTTTTTACGGCGTCAGCGAGTTTTTCTATGGCCTCGGGCATCAGGCCAACGACTTGTTCTTCCTTGACAACGCAGAGGTGGTAGTCGGGGAGGAGCGTCAGAATGCGGCGCCCTTGCGTCTCTCCGGCGTCGAGCACGATGGTCCCCGTCTGGGATATTCCTAAAGCGCAGCCGGTCAGAACACCATCGGCGGCGTCCAACTGGTCGTTTCTCAGAGGGTCGTCCGAAGACTCTGTAAGGAGTTCGACGCCATCGGGTAGCCAGTCTTCCGGTACGTCCGACGGGACGACGAGTTTCTCGACCTCGCGGCGCTCCAGGGCTTCCTTTATGGCTTTTGGGAGATCCGGCTTGTCTACCCGGTGTACCGTTGCTTTGTATTCGGCGACGTATTCGGCGAAGCGGTCGACGATCTGCTCCCGCGAATCTTCGTCTTCCTTGCGGTAGCCGCGCTCTATCGCAACGTCTTCCGGGCTCTCGTCTCGGGGAACGTCGCGCAGGGCGTGGCGGGTGCGGGACAGGATGACGTCTTTCGCGCCGCTCACGATTCCCGCCTCTCTCGCCACCATTCCCGGAATGTCTGATCCGGGATGGGTTTGATGTCGCGGCTCCGGGTCCAGCCGCTAAGCTCGCCGGGCAGGCTGTGGATGGCGCCACTGCGGGCGAGCGGCCACTGGCCGATGCGGGCCAGCCTCTGGGCGCTCTCGTACAGGTTCGGGTCCGAGAAGGTTTTTGCCATCGCCTGCATCGCGACGTTTTCCGGGTGGAGTTTGCCCGTCAGGCCGGCGGATTGCTTTTTGCGGATCACTTTGCCCCGGAGGTGGATCAGGACCTCCGGGATGTTGATCTTGACGGGACAAACCTCGTAACACGCCCCGCACAACGACGACGCATACGGCAGCGAGTCCGACCCCGGCTTCCCGATGCCCACTAACTGCGGCGTCAGGATCGCCCCGATCGGACCCGGATACACCGAGTTATACGCGTGACCGCCGGTTCGCTCGTAAACGGGACAAGCATTCAGGCACGCCGAACACCGGATGCAGTTGAGCGACTGCCTTCCAACCTCGTCGGCGAGCACGTCCGTCCGCCCGTTATCCAGCAGCACGATGTGGAACTCCTGCGGGCCGTCGCCTTCGGAGACGCCGGTCCAGAAAGAGGTGTAGGGGTTCATTCGCTCGGCGGTCGAGGAGCGGGGTAGGAGTTGCATGTAGACCTCGAAGTCCTGCCAGGTCGGGATCAGCTTCTCTATACCCATCAGCGTTACGAGGACCGGCGGGAGCGTGGTACACATCCGACCGTTCCCCTCCGACTCCACGACGCACACCGTTCCCGTCTCAGCGACCCCGAAGTTGGCCCCGCTCACGCCGACCTTCGCGGAGAGGAACTTCTTGCGGAGGTAGAGCCGGGCGACTTCTGCCAGGTCAGCCGGTTCATCGGAGAGATCGTCCACGTCCAGCTCGCGCATGAAGACCTCCCGGATCTCCGCCCGGTTTTTGTGGATGGCGGGGACTAGGATGTGTGACGAAGTCTCACCCGCGAGTTGGATGATCAGCTCCGCCAGGTCCGTCTCGTGGGCTTTGATGCCCTCGCCTTCGAGGTGTTCGTTCAGCTTGATCTCATCGGTCGCGATCGACTTGACCTTTACCACTTCGTCGACCTCGTGCCGCTTCGCGATCCCGGCGATGATCCGGTGCGCCTCTTCACCGTCCCGCGCCCAGTGAACGTGCCCGCCGGCCTTCTGCACGGACTCCTCGAACTGCAAAAGATAATCGTCCAGGTGCCGCAGCGTCCGCTCTTTTATCGCCCGTCCGGCCTCCCGCAGCTCTTGCCAGTCAGGAAGCTCACCGACGGCGACGGCCCGCTTCTCGCGAATGCCCTTTGCGGCCTTGCCGATATTGCGCCGGAGTTGGGTGTCGGCCAGCGACGCTTTCGCCGTCTCCTGGAAAGTCGGGGTCTTGCCGGTGGAGAAGGCGTCCGGGGCTTGAAGGCTCATGAATCCTCCTCTGTCGCGGCGAGTATCTCCGCCAGGTGAACTGGTTTCACTCCGGTTTGACCCCGCATCAGGCCGCCGCCGATGTGCACTAGGCAAGAATTGTCCCCGGCGCAGCAGACTTCAGCGTCCGTGTCCTGGATGTGCCGCAACTTATCCGAGAGCATCGCCGTCGAAGTCTCCGCGTTCTTTACGGCGAAAGTACCCCCGAAACCACAACACTCTTCCGCCTGCGGCAACTCCACGAGGTCCATTGCCTGCACTTTCCTTAGCAACTTCATCGGCGCGTCACCCACACCCAACATCCTCAGCGAATGGCAGGTGGGATGGAAGGTGACCCGGTGCGGATAGTACGCCCCAACGTCTTCGACACCCAGCTCGTTCACCAGGAACTCCGAAAGTTCGAAGACCTTCGGGGCTATAGCCTCTACTTGTTCGGCCAGCTTCTCATCGTTCGCGAGCCCGGCGGCGTGCGGGTAGAGTTCCCGAACCATGCCGACGCAGGAACCGGATGGGGCTACGATGGCGTCGTAGGGCGAGAACACCTCGATAAAGCGTCTTATCAGCGGCAAGGCTTCACGCTGGTAGCCGGTGTTGTAGTGCATCTGGCCGCAGCAAGTTTGCTCTTCGGGGAATTCAACCTCGACTCCGAGCCGTTCGAGCAACTACACGGTTGCAATGCCTGTCTCCGGATAAAGTGTGTCGTTAAAGCACGTTATGAACA
>JBARZO010000437.1:0-4239 GCA_049650165.1 Rubrobacteraceae bacterium | reverse complement strand
CTTCCCCCTTTCCCCTCGAACACTGGTTGGGATACACGGCCTCCGCAGTCGTTATCAACCTCGTGGTGCTCGCACTCCATCTCCTTCTCTCAGCCCGGATCGAGAATCAGTTAGTCTGCCTCGGCGTTGGGATGTTAGGCGTATTCCTCGGCACCTTTGGACTCGCTTTTCCCGACTGGTTCTCCCATCTGACGCCCTGGGGTTACTACTCGCTTGCTATGCCGGCGGACTACGTGGGAATGGAGTTGGTCTACTTTGATCTGCCATATCCGAGCATTTTGGCTCTCGCCGCCGTCAGCAGCTCCCTGTTTTTGTTCATCACCTGCCGATTCGACTGTCAGGAGGCCTGATCCATGGGTTCTATCTACTCCGAGTTCGTCAAGCTCAAGCGCTCCATGAGCTGGGTGGTGGTCGTGCTGTTGCCTGTGATAGCTGTGTTTACCGGTTCGACGAGCACCATCGCCACCGAGGGGCAATTCGAGAGCGGTTGGCACACGTTGTGGATCCGGTCGGTCGGTTTCTATGGCATGGCTCTTTTGCCCGTTGGCATCGCCGTTCTAGCCTCACTTGTCTGGCGCGTCGAGCACAAGAGCAGCAACTGGAACGCCCTGATGAGCCGACCGGTCTCAAGCCTCCAAGTAGTCGTTGGCAAGGTGGCTGCCGTGGCGGTACTTTCGGCGGCCATGCAGGTCGTGCTCCTGGTGACCGTCATCGTCCTCGGCAAGCTCGTCTATGGGCTTCCTGGAATGCTGCCCGCCGATTACTTCGTCAGTAGCGCCGTCATCATGATGGCCTGCGTACCCGTAGCAGCGCTCCAGTCAGGCTTCTCAACCTTCCTCCGTTCATTCGCGGCTCCCGTGGCCATTGCTCTGGTGGGGGCCGGAGTCTCGACGATGGCGCTCCTGATCGGCATCAAGGTTGTGTCTGTAGTGCCTTATGCCGTGGCGACCCAGGCTACTCAACTAGGCACCCTTCTGGTGGGAGGCGGTGCAACGAGCTTCGACGCGGCTGCAATCTCACCGAGCAGCGTTTCCTTCCTTGTGACCATGGCACTCGCGCTCACCACGGTGGTAGTGGCAGGGACCACAGCCATTCTCGACCGCCGCGACATTCGCACATGAACACCCGTGCGCGACCAGCGACTACCGACAACCCGCGCTCAGCGCGTCGACGATCCAACCATCGGAAGGAGCAACCATGTCCACTCCAGCACAGCCTCAGGGCCCACCTGGCGCCGCTACCCGGCAGGAGGAGCGCCTCCAGTTCCACAGGGGCTCGCGACAGCTCCGGTGCCACGTCGCGAACTGCCTGCTGGCTGTCCACAACTTCGTCAAGCACCTGAAGGCACTGGGTTGGAGGACACTTTACGAGACGATGATCGTCCCATAGGTATCAATATCGTCGAAGGACCGAAGAATGGTCCTCGCTGCATCGCCGTACGTCTAAGGTCATCGTCGTACTACTATTGCTGAGACGGTGATCAGTTGACCAAGATTTTGACCAAGACCGTGCCGCCACCCGTGGCGATCAACGGCGCCCGCGCTCACCAGGGACGCGGACGTTTCGGCTTTATTGCGGTCCACAGCAGCCCTCAGCAGTCGGTGCCGGAGCCCGTTGAGTGACTCTGAATCACTTAGTCCAGGTTCGAATCCTGGTCTGGCAGCTCCCCAAAAGCCCCGTTTTGCGGGGACTTCTCTGCTGGCCTCAAACCTGGCCCGCGTAGACCCGGCTCGACCCGAATCGGGTTATGGTCGGTCCCTTTAGGAAGAACGGTGCCTGGAGGATCCTGGCGCCTGCTTCAAGCACTGCTCTCCGCAAGCGTGAGGACTCGTTGGCCGTCGAGCGTCGGGGCTAGTAGCTTGCACGATTAAATCTCACGAGCCGTTCAGGGGCACACTCATCTCGACCCCGTTGAATACAACGAGCTTTACTTCGCGAAGATTACTTATGTCTTCAAGCGGATCACCACCGACCGCGATAAGGTCCGCCTGTTTGCCGGCTTCGAGGGTGCCGATCTCTTCTCCTAATCCCAGCAACTCCGCGGCCGCCGACGTCCCAAATTGGATTGCCTGTATCGGTGTCGCGCCAGCTTCAACCATGAGCTCGAGTTCCATCGGCAACGTGCCATGAGGATGCCCGGGAGCTCCACAGTCGGTGCCGGCGGCGATTTTGACGCCGGCTTCCATCGCTATTCGGAGTGCCTCTCGGGTCGCAGCTAACACCTCTTTCGTCTTGCGCTGGATGTACTCAGGGGCGCCGAGCTCCACTCCTTTCTCATCCATTGCAGCGTATACGGACATCGTGGGAACGAGGTAAGTGCCCAGATCTCGCATCCTCTGGGCAGTTTCCTGATCTATAAAACTGCCATGCTCGATAGAATCCACGCCGGCGTCAAGGGCACTGGTTATGGCCTCACCCCCGTAGGCATGGGCGGCTACCTTCTTGCCTGCCTTGTGGGCTTCCTCGACACCGGCATTCATTTCATCCACGGTCAGCTGTGGGGAGTCGGGCTCCTCTGCGTGCCCGTAGACTCCCCCAGATGCCATAAATTTGATGCAGCCGGCTCCATTCTTTATTTCTTGCCGGACAGCCGAACGTACCGCGTCCGGCCCGTCTGCCTCCTGTCCGAGAAACCAGCCGTGGCCGCCGGTCATGGCGATGGAACGACCGGACGCCACCACCCGAGGCCCGGGTAGAACCCCGAGCTGCACAGCCTGGGACATGTCTATCGCCATTCCGTCCGTAGAGCCTACGTCTCGCACGGTGGTAACGCCGGCTTCCAGATGTTTCCTCATGTTGTCCGCGCAGCGAAGTGCCGTAACTGCACGAGGCTCGCTCTCCACCAAAACATGAGGCTCTGCCGAAGCACTCCATACCAGGTGTACGTGGGCATCAATAAGCCCCGGAAGCAAGGTCGCGTCGCTGAGGTCTACAACCTCGATATCTTCAGGGAGGTTGGCTTCTGGACCAAAAGAAACTATTCGTCCGTCCTCGACGAGCACTGCTGCATTCTCCAGGTGCTCGTCAGAGATGCCGTCTATAACCCTGTCAGCCCTGTAAGCAACCGCCATATTCTACTCCCTTTAGTATTCACCAGATCCTATACCATGGGCCATAGACCCTTCCTGCAGTTTAGTGTAATGTTCCGCATAGCACAATATACTGGTATGGTGAAAGGGAGGCAGTATGCAGTTCGCAATAATCTTGTTCTATCTGATAGTCATGATGCTCATAGGGCTGTATTTTGCCAGGACCCGCGTCAAAGACAGCGACGACTTTATGGTGGCCGGGAGAAGTCTCCCGCAGTGGGTGTTGGCTGGTACCCTGCTGGCGACCTTTGTAGGGTCCGGGACGATCGTGGGTGGGTCGAGCTTTATCTACCAATACGGACCGATAGCGGCGATCTTCTTTTTCGGCGGCACCCCAATCGGGATCATAATCCTGTACTTTTTCCTAGCGGATAGGATTCGGGGCGTCGCCAAGTACACGGTGCCGGAGATCTTGGAGATACGTTACGGGGCATTTGCCCGGGCTTTCGGCGGGATCTGCATTTTGTTGGCCTACGTCGGAATAGCCTCCTACCAGTTCACCGGCGGAGGTTACGTGCTCAACATAACCACGGGCATACCGATCTGGCTCGGCACCATAATCACGGCTTTTGTCGTTATCTTCTTGGCCACAGTCGGAGGCCTCATCTCAGTGGCTTACACTGATGCCCTTAGCGCGGTCATCATTATCGCGGGTCTGTTGATAGCCTTTCCTCTGATCATGGGTGAAGTGGGCGGCTTCAACGGACTCTTTGAGAGCTTGCCGGAGACAAAAGCCTCCTGGAACGGAGGGCTTAGCATCCCGCAGCTTCTAGGCTTCTTTTTGCCGTTGCTGTTGCTGCTGTTGGGGGATCAGAATGTGTACCAGCGGTTCTCCTCTGCAGAGAGCCCTGAGACAGCCCGCAAGAGCGCGGTTGGATTCTTTGTGGGCGCCATATTGGTCGTGTCGTTAGTAATCATGCTGGCGAGCTCTGCTGCTGTGCTTCTGCCCGAGATACCACCGGATACAGCAATCCTCTCTCTGGCTGGGGAGAGTCTCCCCCTCTTTCTCGGGGGCATGCTGCTGGCTTCTTCGGTGGCAATTATCATAACGACGGGCAACTCTTACCTGCTCTCCGCTGCAGGGAACCTCGTCTACGATATCTACTCCAAGCTCTTTGGTCGGCAGATACCGGAAGGTAGAGGTTTGCTC
>JBARZO010000436.1:0-11076 GCA_049650165.1 Rubrobacteraceae bacterium | reverse complement strand
CTTGCAGACCGCCCGCTACTATCTGGCGCTGCCGGATTTGGGGAAAGAGCACGTGCTGGAAGCTGGCTTGTGGAGGGAGAGTTAGGATTCTCTTTAGTGAAAGCTCTGTCGCCGCTTACTCCACATTCTAATCAGAGGTGGAGATAGTTAGAGCAAGTTCACAATTTCCGACTTGACAGTATTATCTATTAGATATATCTTTTAGCTATGAATCGTAGTTCTCAAACGCGTCTTGCCGTCCTCGGCATGATTGCAGTCGACCCGTCTTCCGGCTACGCAGTGCGGGAGTCGATCTCGCGGACCATCGGACACTTTTGGAACGCGAGTTTCGGCCAGATCTACCCGACACTTGCTGACCTCGAACGCGACGGATTCATCGAGGTGGTCGACCGCGATGGCCGTAAGAAGGTCTTCGGCATCACTGAAGCTGGACTCGACGAACTCCGGTCGTTGCTCTCAGAACCGGTGGCCCAGACTCCGCTACGCGATGCAACATTGCTGCGATTGTTCTACGGCCGGTTCCTGGGCGATGAATCTTGTCTTCGGCTCATTGGTGCCACAGCCCTAGCGGCCGAGCAACAGCTTGCGAGCTTCGATAAGCTTGAGGAAACGCTGAAGAGCGACTACGTAGATCATCCCGACCTTCCGTTCTGGCTATTGACCTTGCGAAGCGGACAACTTGCCGCACAAGCGAAGCGTCAATGGGCCCGTGAGGCTGAGCAGCTACTTCAGGATCGTAGAGACGAGCAAGAGTGATGATTCTCGCCGGGTTGGTAGCGACAACCTTGATTGCAGCTACGATAGCGCAGGGCCGCGTGCGAATCGCCATCGCCGGGGTGATGCTGCCCGTATTGTTGGTGCGCACGGACTTTGAGTTTCCGTTGGGGGTTGGATCTCTAATCGTCGCCGGCTTGTTCACAATAGCAACATTTGTTGCCTGGTTCGGTGTGATACCCGCCCGCTGGTCTGTCCAAGCATCCAATGCTGTGACCTCAGGGATCGTTATCGGAGTAACTCTGCTCGTCGCCCGACTTGCTGCAGGGCTGACACCGGTTCTTGGTGTTGTGCTGTTTGCCGGGATCTCCGCAGGACTCGAGAAGCTCGGATCGACCAAGAATCCCTTCGGGGAGTGGGGCTCACTGGCGCACAGTCAGACCGACCAGCGTTGGGCGCTCTGGACCGGCCGTCACGGACCGCACGCAGTCACCTTCGTGTTGACCTTCGTTGGGGCTGGCGTGGGGTTTGCCTGGTCGACGCAGTCCATAGCTGCTGGTGCAGTTGCGGCGGTCGCGGCAGTGATCGTGGGACTGGGCACGGTTCACGCCAGGCAGAGTGAAACTGATCGACTACCGTCAGCCGTAGCCGGTCTGGTTGAACACGATTCGTCGTTCTTCGTGTCGTTTCTTCCCAAGTTCCTCGCCGCGAAGACCGAGAGCGATGAGTACTGGAGCAACTTCTGTCGTGCGACGAAGCACAGTCTGATCGACCTCGCTCGACGAACAGAACAGGTCGCCGAGGACGGAGCCGATCTGGTCGTGTGGGCAGAAGGAGCCGGCTTCTTGTGCTCCAGCCAGTACGAGTGGGCGTTGCAACGAATCATCGAGAGCACCAAGAAGGCCGGTTGTGTCGTCGTCGCCACGTGGCTCTTGCTAGATCGAAACGAACGAACGTTTACGAACACGGCTACGGTCATCCTCCCCAACGGAGAGATCGCAACCGTGTATGCGAAGGCACATCCAGTTCCCGGGATTGAAGCGGAACGCACAAAGATGTCCCCGTCGATCGTTGAAGCGGTCGAAACCAAGTTCGGCCGGTTGGCGGTCATCATTTGTTTCGATGCGGATCACCCCGACTCATGGTCCCAACTTCACGAGGCCAACGTCGACGTAGTCGCTATCCCCGCATCTGACTGGACAGCTATCGGCGCACTGCACGCGGACATGGCGCGGCTTCGCGCACAGTCGATCGGCGCTGCGCTCATCAGACCGGCACGCAACGGCTACTCGACTGTTGTCGACAAGAACGGAAGGATACTCTCAACCGTTGATCATGCGGCCAGCCGCGAGCCTGATCTCTTGGCCGTGCTGTGAACTAGAATCGAGGTTGCGACGAATCCTCATGACACGGTTTCAGATGCCCGATAAGATCGTCTCATTTCATATCAACATTCACCGAACAGGAGAATTTCTTCGCCAAAAGTATGAACGAGCGTTTTTTTAGATTCTATGGTGGACGCAAATGCTAACCTGAAGCAGGTGGAAAAGGAGTTAGAACGATGAAAAACATTACGGTGGCGACGATCCAGATGTCTTCCACGATCGATAAGGAAGAAAACAAAGCTACGGCGGAAGCCTTGATCCGTGATGCAGTATCCGCGGGGGCAGAAATGGTCGCCTTGCCGGAACTGTGGAGTTGCCACGGGCTGGATAAGGTTTATAAGAAGAACGCTGAGCTTGTCCCTGGCCCGACGACGGACTTCCTTTCAGGGTTGGCGCGAGAGCTGGGCGTATATGTTCTCGGGGGTTCGATCTTGGAGGACGCCGGTTCGCAGAGGATGTACAACACTTCCACCTTTTTCACACCGGATGGAGAACTAGCCGCCGTGTACCGTAAGATCCACCTCTTCGACGTAAAAGCTCCTGATCGCGAGTATCTGGAGAGCGTCGTCATAGCACCCGGTGACGAGGTTGTTACGGCGAAGGCAGGATCCGCCACCCTGGGGCTCTCCGTCTGCTACGACGTACGCTTCCCCGAACTCTACCGGCTTCTGGCGCTGCGCGGAGCCGGGATACTCGCCGTTCCCGCGGCTTTCACGCTACAGACCGGCAAGGACCATTGGGAGGTACTGCTCCGCGCCCGCGCCATAGAGAACCAGGCGTTCGTGGTCGCCCCGGCCCAGTGGGGACAGAAAGCCGACGGGCGTTGGACTTACGGACGAAGCATGATTGTCGACCCTTGGGGTACGGTTATAGCCCAATGCCCGGACAAGGACGGATACGCCCTGGCGATCCTCGACCTCGACTACCTGACTCGCTTCCGCACCGAGTTTCCCTCGCTTGCCAACCGCCAGCCACAGGCCTACGATTGGCAGGATTAATTTCGAAGGTTCACAGAAGTACACCTAAGATGGCTAGAACTACGATAGAGGCTATCACCGGTGGGAGCATCGCCCGGACAATGTCGCCTTCCCGACCGAGCAAACCGGTCGCCGTGGCGGCCAGGATAGCGCGCTGTGGGGCGAGCATGCTCGCGTGGCTCCCGGCGACGTTCTGGATCGCCGCCACTAACGACTCCGATACGCCCAGGCTCCGGGCCGCCTCGATTTGGAGCGGCATGAACAACGCGTTGGAGGCCGCGTTCGAGCCGGTGAGCGCACCCCCCAGAGAGCCGACAACCGCTGCGGCCGCCGGATAAAGTCCGCCGAAAACCGTGGCAGACGAAGCCATTAATGACGCCGCACCGGAGGTGGCAACTATCTGCCCGGCGAGCACGAAAGTTAGTACGGCGCCGGCAGTCGGCAACCATTGTCCTACGGTATCTCGAACGGCTGAACTCATAGATTCTGTCCGCAGCCCGAGCAAGATAGCCGTAAACACTCCAGAGAGCAATAAGGGCAGTCCCGGCCCCGAAAAGACGGGCCCCAACTGTTCCAATAGTTCCCTGAACGGTCCCGGACCGTTCGCCCCGAATAGTAGCGCCAATAGAAAACCGTAGGGAAGCAGCGCCCGCAGCGGCGTGTCGAGACCGACAACCCTTCGCCACCGCATCGCAAGGAACACCGCCGTAGCACAGAGCCCACCGATGGCCCCCGATAGCTCCGGAATCAGGTACAGGCTGGTAAGTAGCGTGCCCAGTCCTGCGACCATCCCGAGAAACAGCGCCTCGCCCCCCCGACGCCGGATGCTGTTCCAACCCCCGGCTAAGGCCAGGGCCGCGACGCCGTAGATGGGGAAGAGGGGCAAGTTCAGTAGCGCGCTCGCATCCGAGAGAGCTTTGAAGCTCATCCCGGAGAGGTCTGCCCCGATCACGGTCCCTACGCCCAGGGCGCCCCACGGGACGGCACACTGGCCCCAGCTAGCCAGCACCGCTGCTTTTAGCGGTGAGAACCCGGCGGCCAGCAAGATGGGAGCACTGATCACGACCGCCACCCCAAATCCCGTAACGGACTCGAAAAAGGGCGCCGCCCCGATCACCACCACAATTGCCAAAGCCTCTTTCTCCGGCTCCAACCTCCTCAAAAACTCCGAGACCCGTTGGATCGCACCCCCCGCAGAGAGCAAGTTGAAGAGCAACAACCCTCCAAACAATACGTACAGCACCCGCCCCGAAGTACCAACCCCACTCAGCAATGCTCCGGAAAGGTTCCCCAACTGTAGAGTAGGCCAAAGCAAGGCTCCTGCCAGCGCCGCCAACAACGTGGCGACCCCAGCCCACACAGCCGACCACCGCAACCCGAGCAACGCAACACCCGCCACCAGAAACGGCGTCGCTGCAACCAGATAACCTAAAATATCTACCATGGTAGAATAGATTCTTGCAAATGAGTGATACAGAAGCAAGAACGCCGTCCAATACTGTCGAGGAAGTGTCTTCCGAGAAGCTGGGCTCCCGCGTAAAGGAGTTGCGGCGAGTCAAGGGGTTAACCCTCAACGATCTGGCAGAATCCTCGGGGGTGAGCCGCGCCATGATCTCTAAGATAGAGCGGGGCGAGAAGAATCCGACGCTGGTAGTGGCCGCAAGGGTCTCTGAAGGACTGGGGGTTACACTTTCGCAGCTCGCCGGTACGGAAGACCGTCGGGAAGTCGTGAGGATTCCCAGCGACCGGCGGATGGTAATGCGTGACCCGGAGACCGGCTTCGAGCGCCAATTACTCTCTCCCGCATTTGGCAATCGGGGGGTGGAGTTCATAAGAAACGTAATCCCCCACGGTTCTACCTCGGGAGAGTTCCCGCCTCACAAGCGGGGGGTTCAGGAATATATTGTGGTCGAGAGTGGTCGCCTCGCGGCGATTCTGGACGGCGAGAAGTACGCTATGGAGGAGGGTGACGCTATCTATTTCGAGGCTGACATTGCCCACCGCTTCGACAACTTAGGGGAGGACGAGTGCAGCTACTATCTGGTCATAGACTCCGGCGAGGCGTAACCTTTAGTAGTCGGTTCGATGCGAGGTAGGGGAGGTTTACGGTGCTTGTGGAACATCGGGGAAAGCGACCACAGATCCATGATTCAGCGGTAGATCCTACCGAAAGTTCAGTGTTTCTGTACGTCGCCGTAAGATGCTTTGATGGCGCCCCGTTTTCTGGTGCTTCGTACTTCGTGTCCGGCCCGGTGCCCCTGATAGTAATCCAGCCGGTCGGCGGCGGAAGGCCATTTTGACAGCCGGGGATTGTGGATAAAATCTCCGGTGTCGTGGAAGCGGCCGTCCATCCAGCCGCTCCAGTAGGCTTCGCTGTGGGCCTGTTTCCAGGGGGTGGCGGGGGAAGAGAGCGGCAGCACCTCCGCGCCGCAGGATGGGCAACGGAATACGTCATCCGGAAGGTGACGCATTTCGGGATGACCGCACTCGCAGGCGTGTTTGCCGAATACTTCGGGGAGTTCGTAGACTTGTTCCAGCGTAGTCAGGATTTCGCCGCCTATAAGACAGCCGCAATCACCGCACTTGGCGGAGTCTCCTCCCAGCGGTCGGAGAACGCCCATTTCACAGAGGGGGCAGGTGAAGTAGTGGGGTCCGGGTGCGACGGGTTTATCGTCCATCTTTTTATCCTTTTGCTCTGTCTACCGTTGCACGATAATTATCTATGAGCGTACCGGGATCTACATCGCCCAAATGAGTGATTTTCTGCTAGCCCCGATATATCAAGTACTCCTAGCCCTTTTGGGCTAGGAGTTGGTCGAGACTGCGCTTCGTTTAGAGTGCGAAGTGACCGGTAGCGAGTTGGGAGAGGACTTCTTTGCGGAGCTCGGAGACGTCTGCCGACTGTTGTCCGAGAGGCTCTAGAAGTTCTCTGGCACCGGCGGGTAGCTTGTCTTCGCCGGGCACTACGATGTGGGAACCGTCTTCGAGTTCGACTAATTTCTTTCTCCCGCTACGCTTGCCGCGTTTGGCCCGCGGTGCGTTGTCTACTTCGACTATATCCAGAGAGTAGTCGACCATTGGGGCGGCGGCGATCGCACCGCCGACGCCGTAAGCGTCGCAGATGGGGTTGAGTTCCAGGATGTCTTCAATCCCGATGCCGCCGGAGGCGAAGATCTTTACGTGCGGGAAGCCGGCCTGATCCAGCTCCCAACGAACCTCCTCCATGATCTCCCGGAAGTTCCCGCGACGATTGCCGGGGGTGTCGAGACGAACGGCGAAGATGGAATCCGGTATGGCTTTGGCGGCGATCAAAGCCCCGAACTTCTCATCGTCGAACGTGTCTATGAGGATGGTCCGGTTTACGTCTTTGGAGACAACCTCGTCGAAGGCTTTGGCCGCCTCGTGGGTTGAGCCGAGCACCAGGACCAGGGCGTGGGGGACGGTCCCGGTCGCCGGGATGCCGATACGCCGGGCGGCGAGATCTACGGCTACGCTGTCACAGCCGCCGAGATAAGCGGCCCGCTCGATCATCGGTGTGATCGCCGGGTGCATCCTCCTCGCCCCGAATGAGATAACGGGCCGGTCACCCGCCGCGAGCCGACATTTCGCGGCCCCGGTGGCGATCCCCGACGCCTGGCAGAGAAAACCCAGGATCGCCGTCTCGTGCTCTGCAAAGCCGGCGTAGGGTCCGGTGAGCGTCATGATCGGGTCGTGGGGGTGACAGATAGTACCTTCCCGCACCGCCCGTATCTCGACCTCTACGTCCTCCAGAAGATGCGCCACCTCGTCGAGACCCGCAACGACGAACCACTCCTCCGGGTCCGAACTCTTCAGCGTTACCTCGACGTGTACCGGGGTGTTCTCTGCGCCCCGCGCCCGCAGGACTTCCATCGTGCGGTGGAAGTAGACGTCGGCGACTTCGGCGCCCTTGATCTCCTCGTACGAAGCCGTGTTGAACCGCGCCTCGATGGCGCCATTATTCGTTTGCAAAACCTACACCTCTCTAATGGTTTATCTACCCTGTATGATAGACAGCCGGGCATGCTACAAGTCAACTTCCATCCGAAAGTCTGGTTTTGCAGGTACAAAGGCTCGAAAGAGTTACAAAGTTTACTGCTAAATCGTCCGGAGCCCTTTTTTTCGGCAGCCTCTATGCCCTTTCCGCTGGCCTACCTGGGGCGTATGATATTCAGTAATGATCGAAGCGAACAACTCCAAAACTTTCGCCGCGGCAGCCGGGACGCCCTACGCTGCAGCGGCAGCCGCCGAGGTGTACCGGGCCGGTGGTAACGCCGCGGACGCCGCCGTAGCCGCCGCAGCCGCCGTGGGTGTTACTGAACCGCTCATGAGTTCGATAGGGGGCGGTGGTTTCGCGTTGGTCCGCGGGCCGGGCGGAGCCGAGCTGATCGACTACTACGACGTGATGCCGGGTAAGGGACTGCCCGAGTCGGAGTTCGGCGCCGGTGGCAATCCGAAGACCGTAATCCTCAAATACGGGGCCGGTGTAAGCTCGACTGTCGGAGGGGCTGCTTGCGCCGTGCCCGGCGTGCTGCGGGGCTGGGAGATGCTGCTCGCCTGCCACGGACGGCTCTCACTCGGGGAGGCACTCGTGCCGGCGGTGCGCCTGGCGCGAGAAGGATTTCTGCTGTGCAAGACCAGCGGCCTATGGTTCCAGGTCGCCGAAGAAGTCTTACAGCTTACAGACGAAACCCGCAAGAACTTCTTCAAGGGCGAGAGGCCGTACTTGGAGGGGGAGGAAGTCCGGTTTCCAGAACTGGCCGACACGCTGGAGGCCGTCGGATCGGAAGGGGTAGATCTCTTCTACGAAGGTGAGCTGGCAGGCAGGATCTCCGGTTACATAAGGAAGATGGGCGGCATAATCACCGAGCAAGACCTGGCCGAGTACCGGCCCGTCGTCCGGGAGCCCAAGGCGGTCGAGTATGGCGCGGGACGTATGTACACCAACGGGCCACCCTCCGCCGGTGGTTCCACCCTGGCCCAGATGCTCAAGGTAGTCTCCGCCTACGATTTGCCTTCAATGTCCGACGAGGACTATGTTCGGGCCGTGGCCGGAGCTATGAGGCTCGCCTTGGCGGATCGCGAAACAGAGTACACCGAAGGTGAAGAGAACCATCGGGTGTCCGAACGCCTCACGGGTGAAGAGTACGCCAAGCTACAGCGAAAGCGCATCTTCGGGTCTCCGCACACCACGCACCTCTCCTGTGTGGACGACGAGGGGCGGGCGGTCTCGATTACCGCCAGCATGGGCTACGGTTCGGGGTTGGTGATCCCCGGTACCGGCATCCCCATGAACAACGCTTTGGGCGAGCCGGAGTTGAACCCCAAAGGGTTTCACGCGCTCCGGCCCGGGCAGCGTCTGATCTCTAGTATGAGCCCCACCGTTGTCTCCTCCGAAGAGGGTGGTTTGATCTCCCTGGGTTCGCCCGGAGCCTCCCGGATACCCACGGCGATACTACAGGCGATAGTCAACGTCATAGACTTCGGTATGTCCCTCGAAGATGCGGTGCTGCACCCACGGTTTCATTCCGAGGGGGATCTCTTCGCCTACGAAGCCGGCTCTCCCAAAGCCGATCTAGAACCTTATGAACGGGTGCTGCCTTATGAAGAACCCAACATGTACTTCGGCGGCGTCAATGCCGTCCGGCGGACAACCGAAGGCTTTTTCGAGGCCGCAGCGGACCATCGCCGGAGCGGCGGGATAGCCTTTGCCTGAGCCAGTACAGAGGTCCGTAGAGATTCTCGGGGTCCCGATGGACCTCGGCCAGGACCGCCGCGGAGTGGACATGGGACCGAGCGCCATCCGTTACGCACGCCTCAAAAGCGGTCTCGAAGAGCTTGGTTACGCCGTGGAGTACCTCGGCAACGTAGAGCCGCCCATACCAGAGTTGGCTTATGCGAGCGAGGATCTTCGCCATCTATCCGCCGTCCGGGACGTTTGTGCGAAGGTCGCGGAGCAGGCCCAAGAGATGATCGGTCGAGGGGCATTCCCGCTGTTTCTCGGGGGGGATCACTCTATCTCGATCGGAACCGTCTTCGGGGTTGCCTCGACGGGACGGACCGGGGTGATCTGGCTGGACGCCCACGCCGACTTCAACACCCACGAAACTTCACCCTCCGGCAACATTCACGGCATGCCCCTCGGTGTCCTCGCGGGCCAGGGACACCCGGATCTCATAAGCATCGGCGGCGCCGGAGCCAGCGTTCGCCCTGAAGATGTGGTCATCATAGGACTCCGCTCAGTAGACCGAGAGGAACAGAACCTGTTGCGCGAGGCCGGGGTCCGGGCGTACACCATGAAGGAAGTGGACGCCTACGGGGTGGCGCGGGTAATGCGTCAGGCTCTAAAAGAGCTCTCGCACCTCGACCGGGTTCACCTGTCTTTCGATCTGGACGTGATGGACCCGGAAGTGGCGCCGGGTGTCGGCACACCGGTTCGGGGTGGGTTTACTTACCGCGAGGCGCACCTCGTCATGGAGCTTATAAACGAAGCGGGTATCGTAACCTCGCTCGACGTTGTAGAAGTGAACCCCATACTGGACTCAAAGAACGGCACGGCTGAGCTCGCTGTGGAGCTAGTCGCGAGCCTGATGGGGCGCAGGATCATAGACCTTCCCGAACCTAGTTGATCTGCAATATCTAGGCTCAACCTCGCCAGAAGGCCGGGGTCAGGATCACGATCACCGTCAAAAGCTCTAGCCGTCCGAGCAGCATAAAGACTGTCAGGATCAGCTTGGCGCTGGCGGGCAGACCCGAATAGAAATCCGCGCTACCGACCTGGCCGAGGAAGGTTCCGGTGATGTTCATGCACGCAAAGACCGAGCCCAGCGAATCAGCCAACGGTACCTGATGGGCGGCGATTAGCAGGGCCCCGACAGCCAGGGTCAGCATGTACACGAAAAAGAACCCCAGGATGCTGATTCGTAGCCGCTCCGAGAGCGTTCGCTCTTGCAGCTTGAGTGGGGTAACGGCTTGCGGGTGGACCATGTGGAAAATTTGCTGCCGGGCGTGGCTGACGAGCAGTACGCAACGGATCACTTTGATGCCGCCGCTCGTGGAACCGGCGCAACCCCCGATAGCCATGAAAAGGACCAACAACCCCTGAGATAGCGGTCCCCACGATCCCCAATCCGCGGTCGAGAAGGCCGTGCCCGTCAACAGGCTCACGGTCTGGAATAAAGCCTCCCGGAAAGACAATACCAGTGACTCCTGGTAGTCGAGCGTCCAGAGAGAGATGGTCATTATGATCGTGCCCGCCGCAGCTATGCCAAGGTACGCCCTGAGCTCCGGGTCCCGGAAAGTCCGGCTCCACCGTCTCTGGGATGCCAGATAGTAGATTGCGAAGTTCGCCCCGGACAGGAGCATGCCAACCGCTATGGCAAGCTCTATGGCCCAGGAATCGAAGCCGCCGATCGAGTCGGACTTGGTAGAGTACCCGCCGGTGGAAACAGTAGTGAGCGCGTGGTTTACCGCGTCGAAGAGGTTCATACCGACCAGGAATAAAACCACGATGCCACCGAAGGTGAGCGAGAGATAAATGGTCGCCAGGGTTTTCGCCGTGTCCCGGATGCGGGGGGTCATCCTCTCCGGAACGGGGCTCGCCACCTCCGCCGAGAGGAGTTGGGACGCCCCGAAGCCCACCAAAGGACCCACCGCGACGAAGAGGACGACGATACCGATTCCTCCGGCCCACTGGCATAGGCTCCGCCAGAGCAGAAGTGACGGGGCGACCGTTTCGACCCCCGTTATCGTCGAGGCTCCTGTAGTCGTAAAACCGGCCATCGCCTCGAAAAATGCCTCCACCGGTGTCATAAGGCCTGACAGGTAGAACGGCATCGACCCTGTGCAGGCGACCCCGATCCAACCGAGAACCACTATGAGAAACACGTCCTGCGCTGAGGTATAAGAGTCTTTCTTCCGGGCTAGAAAGAATACGGAGATGCCCAGTACGATAGCCGACAGCGACGGCAGGGCGAACGACG
>JBARZO010000435.1:0-2791 GCA_049650165.1 Rubrobacteraceae bacterium | reverse complement strand
GCCTCCGGCCTTCTGGAGTCCGGGGGCTACTTGGCCCTCATGCCGAGAGAAGGTGCCCCTGATTTCAACGCTTCGTTCACCCTGGAATACGACCGAGAGCTAGAGGAGTACACCATTCGCTACCCCTCACCGAACACGTCGCAAAACGTCGACGGTGACGAAGCCCACCAGCTCCTTTGCGAATGCGCCCGCTTCTACACCATCGAGTACGTCCCCAATTAGAACGTCCCCAGCGAAAGGAGCACCGTGCAATACGAGGACACCGAAATACCGCCGCCAGCTTCGCCAAGGAGCACCCGCAGCTACGTCGTCAACGACCGGAGGGCGGAGATCTTGGCCGGACACTTCCCCGGGGTCTTCAGCGCCGGGGACGTCCGCGAGCGTCTGGAGGGTGAGCCCGTCAAAAAGGGGCTGGGACTTTTGGAATGGGCGGCGAAGAAGCGCCGACCGAAACAGGCTCTCAGAGACAAGGCCAAAAAGGACGGACTGGGCCACTACCGGCCCCGGGGAGCCCGCGACGGCGGATCCAGCAAGTCCGATGTCTCCGAGGAGTACCGACGCTACATGGCTTTCGTCGAACGTAAACAGGAAGAGAGCGTCAAACAGCGTGGGCGGTTCCTGTTGTCCGGGGAGCTTGAGGACCTCGCGCGCGAGTTCTACGCGCCGGAGTACCGGGCCGACCTGGAGAAGATCTCACCCGAGGCGTGGGAAGCGTTCCACCGCGGGCTCGAAGCGGAGGAGGAGCTTGCATGACCCACCAACTCCCAGCCTATCCGCTCGGGAGTCATTCGGGACCGGCCGCCAAAATTGACGGCCCCGAACAACGGAGGATACGGCGTGAAAGAAGCGAGGATGGACCTGTGGGAGGCTGAGGCCGACCTGCGCGTCATAACCACGAACCCAATCATCAATCGGCACGGCGCCGCCGTCATGGGACGTGGCTGCGCCCGGGAGGCCAAAGAGCGGATAACCGGCCTGAAGTATCATTTCGCCAAGCTCCTGCGCCGGCACGGCAACCGGGTGATGCGGCTCACGCGGCCCAGGAAGGGGAGCAAGGGCGCAGCCCTAGCCTCTTTTCCCGTGAAGCATCACTACCGTGAGGCGGCGGACCCGGATCTCATCGTCCGCTCGGCCCGCCAGCTCGTCGCGCTCGCCGACAAATTCGGCTACTCGCAAATCGTCCTGGCGAGGCCAGGATGTGGTAACGGATCTTTGCACTGGAACGACGTGCGACCGCTACTTGCGGGCATCCTCGATGACCGCTTCACTGTTCTTACCTTCCCCGAATAGTTCACTGTGGCGGGTGTCTGGCGGGTGTCAGACCGCCGTTACGAGGATCTGTCCACGAACTGAGACAACATCTTGAACCTCTCCGGGCGGCCGGGCCTTCGTGAAGGCCTCCCGGAGAAGGCTGCGCTTGGTCTCCGGGAGGCGAAAGCGAAAGGAATGGAGGAAGCGGAGATGGTCAAGGTAAAGGTCGAGAAGAAGCACGGCGCCGCGACGGTGCGGGCGAACATCACCGCGCCCAGCATTGCGCGTGCCATGCAGATCGCGGGACCCGGAGCCAAACTGATCTTTTTAACTCCGACGGATCAGGCTCCAGCGCCGGTCGACGACTCCGTCTTCTTGGAGCCTGCGGCCTGATCTAAACGCTCCAGAGGGCTTTGTCCAGATTCGCCACCTTCGATGTCCGGGCCGGTTGGCCCTGTCCACACACTTTAAGGAAGGAGCACCTATGCCCGAAAGACCAAACATCCCGCAGGACCTGGTGGCCCTCGCCGAGGACTGCCAGAAGAAAGAGCGCGAGCAGAAGGAAAGTAAAGAGCAGGCCCGTTTGAAAGAAGCCCGGGAGGCTTTGAAGTTCGCCCTGCCCGAAGGTTCGTGGAACGCACTGGGTATCGACCCGGAAGCGGCCGAAGCCCGAGACTCCGGGGTCTTTGCGAAAGGCAAGTTTTCCTATGCCGCCGAGGAGTGGGCCTGCGAAGCATACGCTTCGGGTGTCCAACGCGACGGCGTCAAGCTCACGGTAGATCTCGACAACGGCTTCTACCTGCCAGAGAGGCTCAAGTCTCTTTACCACCACGGAGAACGCGACGTCTACCAGAGGGAGAACGCCGCCGCGGTCGGTTCCCTTCTTATGGACTTGCCCAGCCAGAAAGCTCTGGCCGCACAGAAGCGGGCCGCCAAGGAGAAGGAGCGGCTGGATAAGGCTATCTCCAAAGCCGCCTCCGCCTTCAACACCACCTACTCCGCCAGCTATCTCCGTGACAACCTCGCCCGGGCGGACGAGTTCCGGACGGAGATCCCAGATGGCACCCCCCAGCGCGGGCGCTTGGAGCAGATGATCTCCGAAGCCCAGAAAGCAGCCTCCGAGAAAGAGGCCGTGGCGGCTGAGAAGGAGGCCGAGGCCGCGGAGCGCAAACGGCGTGCCGCCGAGATTCTGGAGAAGGTCAAGAGCGTCGCCGAAGACCAGCTCGAAGCCCAGGTTGCCTACGACGGGTGGTGCCGCCGCTACGCTGAAGAGCAGGCCGAGAAACACTTCTTCGCCTGGACGGCCCAGGAGATCCGCTACTGCCCGGCCCTTACGGCGGAAGCTATCTCCGCCCTTAGAAGTTCCGCCCGCTACTATGGCGGTGAAACCGGCGACGAATATGCCGGGGCCTACGACGCCGTCAAAGACGCCCTCGTACAGAAGATAGTGGCCTTGAACGTTCGGGCGGCAGCCGACCACGAGCCGGGGGCCTATCTTTTCGACCGGCTCGGATACGACGGCACGAGAACACCCCTAATG
>JBARZO010000434.1:0-2152 GCA_049650165.1 Rubrobacteraceae bacterium | reverse complement strand
GCGGTGTGCTCGTAGGGACCGCATCCTTCAGAGAAGGTATAGACGTCGCCGGCGAGGCGCTGTCTTTAGTGGTCATGGACAAGGCACCTTTTGCTCCGCCAGATGATCCGGTGACGGCGAAACTCCGGGAGAAGGCCGGGGACGCGGCATTCCGCGAGATATTTCTGCCAAAGGCACAAGTGGCTATGCGTCAGGGTGCGGGACGGCTCATGCGTCGTCCGGACGATCGGGGGGTTATAGCGATACTGGACCCAAGGATCTCCACCAAGGGGTGGGGCAAGGCGGTACTCTCTAGCCTGCCGCCGGCGCCGAGAACTACGGAGATAGCGGATGTCGCCCGGTTCTTCGCGGCATAAAGCAGTATCTACTGAATGCAGTAGTGCAGCAATCTCAGAAGTAATAGGCTGTACGCTCAGACCACTGAAGCCCCGGCCACGCTATCCGTAGAATCTGTCCGGTCCCTCGGCAAAGGCATCCATCGCTTCGTCTGCCTGCCGCTCCTGGGCTTCTGCGAGTACCGTGACGATGATCTTCTCCATCCTTACCCACATCTCCCAGCCCACCCGCTTCTGCTCCTCCGTGGCGCGGCTCCGCCAGATGCACGGATCGTAGTATTCGTGCCAGCGGGTCATGTCCCATAGTGCGTAGCGGACACCCTCGATACCCTCCGTACGAAGTACCTTCACGAGATCGGGAACGCACTCGCGCTCTATCTCGTCTAGCGTCCTGAGATGTGGTCTAGGATCAGCCATAATAAGGATATTCTACGGTAAGCTCTCGCACGCCACTCCGTCTTCTGGACTGCCGTCTAGTCCATTCGGGTCACTTGGGTCCGCGTCGTAAACGGCCTGAGCCTCGGCCTGCGTTGCGAAGTCGCTACAGTTGAGGTCTCCTCCACCCGGCACAGGTTGCGGTGCGGGCGCTGGCTCTGGTGCGGGCGCAGGTTCGGGAGCCGGTGCGGGTTCAGGCGAAGCAGGTGCGGGCGCAGGTGCGGCTCCGCCACCGGACGGCAAGGTTTCACATGCCAACCCGTCTCCTTCGGAGTCCAGTCCGTTCGGGTCGGTTGGGTCCGCGTTCAGTTCTGACTGGGCCTCCTCCTGTGTAGCGAAATCCGCGCAGTCGAGGTCCGTGGCGCTGGGAGCGGGGACTGGTTCGGGAGCGGGTTCCGGTGCAGCGCATCCGCCGCCGATACCGTTGCCCCGGTCGGCAAGCTGGCAGAGTTGGTCCTCTGGGAGACCCCACAGCCCGGCACCCTCGGCCCTCGCCTGTTCCTGGGCTGCGAGAAAGCGATCGGTGTACTTCACGTTCGGCGGGAGTGTGGCGACCTGGGCGTAGCCCTCTCGGACGAGGATCTCGTTGAACATCGTGCCATCCTCAAGCCACACGTAAGCGAGGACCCGGTCGTACGGATCCACCCGCTCCGCATCGAACTCCAGCGCGACCCGCTGGCCGGAGAGCACTTCCTCCGTGAAGGCACTCGCCTCCTCTCCATAGGGTTCCGTGCCGCCGTAGGTCTCTGGTGTGTCCACCCCGATAAGACGAATATCCGTAATGCTCTCTATGGCCGGGTCAACTTCGACGGTGTCACCATCCACCACGCGAGAAACCATAACGACCGTGCCCCGGTCCGTCAGGGAATCCACCGGCTCCGGCTCGGGTGCGGGTTTCGGCTCGGGTGCAGGCTTCGGCTCTGGTGCAGGCTCTTGTTCGGGCTCTGGCTTAGGTTTCGATTCTTTCTCTGACTCCTCGTTCTCCGAACGCGCCGCCGCCTGCTCGGATTCGTTCGACGTCCTCTCGGTCTTCTCGGGAATGCTCGTTGTTCCTGTGGTCGTCTCTTCGCGAGTAGTTAGGGTCAACTCTTGGGTGGCCCCAGGGGATGACGTCTGCTCGGGTTGCCCAAAACCGCCGTACAGGGCCGCCGAGATGCCCGAAAATAAGAGAACGGACGCCAGTGATACCACTGCCAGGGTGCCCCACGTCCGCAGAGGCCTGCGCCGCAGGGCCTGGATCAGCAGCACCAGTACGGCCAGCATTAATACCAGTGTTGCCGCGATTACCACCAGGGGGCTCAGCGCGACTGAGATACCCAGCGCGATGAGGGCGGCGAGCACCAAGAGCACTTTCGCAACAATAGGCAGTGCCCGAAACCGTC
>JBARZO010000433.1:0-9775 GCA_049650165.1 Rubrobacteraceae bacterium | reverse complement strand
CCGTCCAGGTCGTGAAATACAGGGCCGTGGCCCGGCAAGATCAAACTAGCTCCGATCCCTTGCAGGCTCTCGATGGACTCAAGGTAACGGGCCAGTGGGTTCGGCTCCGATTCCGGCCAGAGCCCGACATTTGGCGTGATCTTCAACAGTACGTGGTCGGCGGCGAAGAGTATTCCGCGCTCTTCGTCGTGCAACATTAGCTGGTAATCGGCATGCCCCGGCGCGTGGAGAATGCGGAGCGGACCGAGATCGAGGTCCAGTTTCTCACCGACGCTTAGCGGCACCATCCGTCCCGGCAGCGGCAAACTCGCCCGCATCTTCGCGGCGGCTGACTCCGCCAGTTCACGGGGCATTCCGTGTCGGCAGAGATGCTCTACGAAGTGCGCCGGGTTCGACTCCTCGCCCCACAGTTCTCGAGAGTGAGAGATCTCCTCTTCCAGCATGTAGACCGACGCGCCGGACCGCTCCTGGAGCCATTTCGCACCCCCGAGATGGTCCGGATGAAAGTGCGTCACCACGATCCGGGCAACATCCCGGTCGAGGTCACAACCGACCGCAGCAGCCCCACGCTCCCAAACTTTGTAGGTTTGGGGGTAATGGTAGCCGGCATCCACGATGGTCCACCCGTCATCGCTCTCGATCAAATACACCGACACGAACTGTAGCGGCAACGGAACCGGCAGCTTGAGCTGGTAGACACCCTCCGCAACCCGCGCCGCCTCGCCAATAGGCTGCGTAGCAAGATCCGAAGGTGGCACACCACGAGTCAAGAAGATCCTTTCCTTTACAAAGAATCAGCGGCCGGCAACTAAATGCTGGCCGCTGACAAACTGAACTGCTGACCGACTAGTTCTGCAAATTCTCGAAGATGCCCGCCGCGCCCATTCCACCACCGATGCACATGGTGACCATGCCGTAGCGAGAGCCGCGACGCTTCATCTCGTGGAGGAGTTGGACGGTGAGCTTGGTACCGGTCGCGCCCATCGGGTGGCCGAGCGCTATGGCGCCGCCGTTGACGTTGGTCTTCTCAAGGTCCATGCCGACTTCGCGGATCACCGCGAGCGCCTGGGCCGCGAAGGCTTCGTTGAACTCGATCAGGTCTATATCCTCTATCGTGAGCCCGACCTGATCCAGAACCTTCGGAATAGCTACGGTCGGGCCAATTCCCATGACCTCCGGCCTCACACCACCAACGGCAAAGCCCATGAAACGGGCGAGCGGTTGCAGCCCGCGTCTCTCGGTCTCTTCGCGCTCCATCACTACGACCGCCGCAGCCCCGTCACTCCTCTGGGAAGAGTTGCCTGCTGTAACGGTGCCATCGCTCTGGAAGGCGGGACGCAGTCCGGCGAGCGCCTCAGCCGAGGTATCACGCGGGCCTTCGTCGCGCCCGAAGGTCGTCTCCATGTGCTCCACGTCGCCACCATTGTGGACGAAGTCGTACTCGACATTGAGCGGTACGATCTCCTCATCGAAAACTCCGCCCTCGACGGCCTCTTTCGCGAGCGTGTGGCTACGAAGGGCGAACTCGTCCTGGTCTTCGCGGGAGACTTTGAACTCGCGGGCGACCTGCTCGGCGGTCAGGCCCATGCCCATGTAGGCGGCCGGGTTTATCTCTACGAGCTTCGGGTTCGGGGAGAAGGTAGGCATGGCTATCGTGGACGACATGTGCTCCGTCCCACCGGCAAGGATGGTGGTGGCGTTGCCGACCATGATCCTCTCGGCCGCGTTCGCGATAGTCTGCAACCCCGAGGAACAGAACCGGTTGACGGTCTGGGCCGGCACCGTATCCGGCATCCCAGCAAGCAACGAACTCAGACGGGCCACGTTATTGCCCTGCGTACCTTCAGGGATCGCGCAGCCGAGGATCACGTCCTCTATCTCTTCTTTCTCCAACCCGTCAGCGCGACGGATGGCTTCGTTTATGGCGGCAGCGGCCATGTCATCCGGCCGGCTCGACCTGAGCGTCCCTTTCGGGGCGCGTCCGACGGCGGTGCGGGCCGCTGAAACAATTACGGCTTCTTTCATTAGTGCTCCCTTCGGTCGTGTCTTTCAGTCTTTCAGTCCGTCAGTCTTTCAGTTTCCTGATCGACTGATTGACTGAGCGACCGACAGACTATTGAGCTAATTCCTTACCGGCTTACCGGTCTTAAGCATTCCTTCTATACGCTCGTGGGTTTTCTCGTTCTTTAGAAGTTCGAGGAACGCCTCTTTCTCCAGTTTGAGCAGGTACTCTTCAGAGACCCACTGGGGAATCGACACCCCTCCGCCGGTCAGGATGTGGGCGGTGTGGTTCGCTACCACGCCGTCGTATTCGCTGGCGAAGTGTCCCCACTGCAGGGTTAGCACTCCTACCTGTAGAGCGGCTTCGGCGGATTTTCCGGCGACGAATACGTTGTCTCCCCGTTCGGGCGGAGTGTAGCCGTCGGCCAAGTCCTGGACTTCGCGTTTGGCGGCGGAGATGAGGTGGTCGGGGTTCATTACTACGCGGTCGTTTTCCGTGAGGAAGCCCATCTCCTGCGCTTCTAAGGCACTGGTTGCGACCTTCGCCATCGCGATAGTCTCGAAGGCTTTCTGGAGGTGCGGCAGCGGCGGCGCGTCGGAGGCTACCTGGATCGGGGGCGAGATTATGCGGCGGGCTAGCTCCTTGGTGCCGCCGCCCGCCGGGATGAGGCCGACTCCGGCCTCGACGAGACCCATGTATGTTTCACCGGCTGCCACGACCCGGTCGGAGTGAAGGCAGATCTCCAACCCTCCGCCGAGCGTCTGGCCGCGCGGAGCCGCGACGACCGGCTTGGGCGCGAATCGGAAATTCATCAGCAGGCCTTGCAGGGCGTCTATCGTACCTTCGACCTGATCCAGGTCCCCGTTCTGTACCGCCTGCGCAACCTCGCCAAGGTTCGCCCCAACGCAGAAGTTCCTACCTTCGTTGCCGATGACGAGCCCGACCACGTCGTCGCGCTCCATCTCCTGCAAGGCCCGGTTCCCCATCTCCAGCATGGCCCCATCTATGGAGTTGCCCCGGGAATGGAACTCAAAAAGAAGCACCCCGTCACCGAGATCTAACAGGCTGGCCGAATCGTTGCTCGCCAACTCCTTACCCTCGTCGCGCAGGTTGTCGAGCGAGATGTACATCGGGTCTTCGCGGACCGGCTCGTAGTCTTTATTGACCGGGCTGTAGACGAGCTCGCGACCGTCCTCTTCTTTGTAGAAACTCTCGTTGCCGCTCTCCAGCATCTCTTCAACCCAGCCGGCGACTTCGATGTCCAGGCCGCTCATCTGCTCGACGGTCTGCTGCACGCCGAGTAGATCCCAAGAGCGGAACGGCCCGGCCTGGTGGCCGAAGCCCCACTCCATCGCGTGGTCCACATCTTCCAGGGTGTCGGAGATCTCCGGTACTTTCCTCGCGGAGTAGGCCAGATACGGAAGCAGCGTGTCCCGCAAGTATTGGGCGTGCCGGTCCTCGTCAGCTTTGTCCATAAGGAAGCGGAGCCGGGCCGAAAGGTCTCCCTGCTGTTGGGCTTCTTCGGCTATCGGGATCTCCGGATTCTCTACCGGATGATGCTCGAAGGTTTCGAGATCTATAACGTCGAAGACGGTCTTACCGTCGCGTTTGTCGCGCTTGTAGAAGCCCGCTCCGGTTTTGTTGCCGAGCAGGTTGTGCTCCACCATCTCCTTGAGCTTCGGGTGCGGTTTGAGTTGCTCCCGCGATTCGTCCTCCGGGACGGCTTCGTAGAGGTTCTCTGCGACACCCACGGCGATGTCCAGGCCGATCTGGTCGTTCAGTCGGAACGTGGCGGTCTTTGGGTGACCGATCAGGGGTCCCGTTATAGCGTCAACCTCTTCGACGCCGTAGCCATTCTCCAGGGCGTAGCCCACAGACTGCATCCCGGAGAAACTCCCGATCCGGTTCCCGATAAAGTTCGGCGTATCCTTGGCGATGACGCCGCCCTTACCGAGCACCCGCTCCCCGAAGTTCCGTACCCGCTCGACGATCTTCCCATCGGTGTCCTCGGTCGGGATGATCTCCAACAACTTTAGATACCGCGGCGGGTTGAAGAAGTGCGTCCCAAGAAAGCGCTTCTTGAAACCTTCCGAGCGTCCCTCGGCGACCTGATGCAGCGGTATGCCCGAGGTATTGGAGGAGATGACGGCGTCTTCTTTGGCCGTATTTTCGATCCGCTCCATGAGCTGCTTTTTAGGTTCCAGCTTCTCGATGATGACCTCGACTACCCAGTCCGCCTCGCCGACCCGGTCGAAGTGGTCCTCGAAGTTGCCGATCCGCATCCGGTCGGCGGCTTTTCCGCTCATGAGGGCTGCGGGCCGGGCTTTGCTCATCTGCTTGTAACCCTTTTCGACGACGGCGTTGTTGTCGTCGTCGTCGGGGGCTATATCCAGAAGATCCACCTCAAGGCCAGCATTGGCGCAGTGGGCGGCGATGGCGGCTCCCATCGTCCCTGCCCCCAAAACGGCTACTTTTCTTATTTGTTGCGACACAGTTCCTCCATTTCCTCTCCAACACTTCGCATCTTATCCCCGAGCACCTACGCTCTTTGTTCGATCTCCTGCAGTCTACCGGATTGTTGCCGGGCTTCGCTTTTACGCCGGATGCAGAGGGTTTCCCCTACCGAAGCGCAGACTTCACCGCTCTCATCCGTCAGGTCTACGAGATACTCCAACTCCACTGAGGACGAGGCATTTAGCATCGTCTCGATGTACGCTATCTCTTCCCCATCAAGCGTAAACCTAGCATACAGCGTTCCACGTCCCGGCTTTTTGAAGCAGATGTTCGCCGCCTTGTCCCAAACTACGTATTCCGGGCCAAGGTTCTTCATCAGCATGGTCATGTACACAGGGTCCACCGCCGCGTACATGCTGCCGCCAAAGATGGTGCCGACGTAGTTCTTCGTCCGCCAGTTGAGGGGCAGCTTTACGTTTACCTCTCGCAGGTCATCGGACATACATGTGATCCGGGCGCCCGTCGCGAGGTACGCCGGAAAGAGGTTGAAACTCCAGCGCGTGAGCTTTGTCTTTAGTCGTTCTCTCACGTTTTTAGCCGTAGATCTCCTCTTGCATCGCTTCGATGGCCGTCTTGACCCTCAGCAGGTGCTCCTCGAAGAGGATCTTTATCTCCTCGTATTTCTCGTCCCCAGAAGGCGTAATGCTGTAGAATCTGCGGGTGCGGGTATCCGCGTCCTCCCACTCGGCGGTCAGGTATCCTTTCTCTTCCAACCTCCGCAGCAGCGGATAGACGGTGTTCGGCGAGGCGCTCATCACACCGGAGGTCATGTCTTTTACGCCCTTTATGATGCTGTTGCCGTACTCGGGCTGTTTGCTGACCATGTGAAGTATGAGCAGCGGAAAGATACTCTTGGACTTCACCTCGCTCAGGAATATCTCTTTGGGTGTCACTTCTGTACGCTCTATGGCATCCTCCCTCGTCCATCTTATCTTGGAATAACTCTGTAATTATTCCCCGAAACTCCCTTTTGACAACGTCCATCCGAACATACTCACGAATAGAGTTTTTCAATAGTATCAGCGTAGTGGTCTCGTACCACTCGTAGCTTAATTTTCAGCGTAGGGGTCAACTCGCCGCGTTCCTGCGAAAGTTCTTCGGTCAGCAGAGCGAATCTCTTCGGCCTCTCGTAACCGGCAAACTGCCGGGTAGCCTCTTCTAATTCCTGCTCGATCAGGTTTCTTACCTCCGCGTCTCCGCTGAGTCGCTCGTTCGATTCGCTACGACCGAGGCTGTTGCGGACGGCATCGTAGTCCGGGACGAGTAGGGCGGAGACGTACTTGCGACCGTCCCCGATCAGGATCGCCTGGGAGATGTGCGAGGCGGCGACGATAGAGGTTTCTATCGGTTGTGGGGCCACGTTCTTTCCGGTGCTCAGTACGATCAGGTTCTTCGCCCGGTCCGTGACTTTGAGGTAGCCGTGGTCGTCGAATTCCCCAATGTCTCCGGTCCTGAACCAACCGTCTTCGGTAAAGGCTTCGGCTGTAGCTTTTTCGTTGTTCAGGTAGCCGCGCATAACGTGCGGGCCACGAGTAAGTATTTCACCGTCCTCCGAGATCTGGACTTCGACATTGTGGATTGGCGGCCCGACCGTACCGAACCTCATCTTCTCCAGCCGGTTGCAAGAGATAACCGGCGAAGTCTCCGTGAGCCCGTAACCTTCAACGATTTTGATCCCCCCCGCGTAGAAAAATTGCCCGATCTCGGAACTCAGCTTTGCCCCACCCGCGACGAAGAACCGCGCCCGGCCACCGACGGCTTCCTTGAGCTTGCCGAACACGAGCCGGTCCCAGAGCTTGAGCCTCATCTGAAGCCCGCGCCCTACTTCACCGCCTTCCTTCTCGATTTCGTACCGGCGCTTTCCATCGGCGATGGCCGCGTGAAAGAGCTTCCGACGCAATGCCGAACCAGAGGAGACCCGCTCCATCACCCGGTCATACATCTTTTCGTACAGCCGCGGCACGCTCAACATGACCGTAGGCCTTACTTCCCGCAAGTTCTCAGGAACCTTCTCTATTGACTCAGCGTAGTACGTGGTCGACCCCATGCTCAGGGCCAAAAACTGCCCGCCCGTCCGCTCGAAGACGTGAGATAACGGCAAGAAAGACAGATAGATGTCATCTTCCCGCATCGGCAGCGCATCGATCACCCCCTCCAGGTTCGAGAGGATGTTCTCATGTGTCAACACAGCACCCTTTGGGAGTCCCGTAGTGCCGGAGGTGTAGATAACGGTCGCCGCATCTTCCCGTTCGAGCGCACGCCAGCCGTCATCCCACCCTTGGACCGGATTCTCGTGTCCCGCCTTCTCGACGTCTTCGAAACTCACCACGTTCTCTTCGCCCGTAGTTTGTCCATCCATTACTACGACGTGCAAATCTTGAATAAGATCCCGTACCTCACGGATTCTCGCCAAAAGTTTTTCATCTTCGACGATCAAAACACGCGCCTCGGAGTCACTCAGGATGTGCGCCACCTGGCCGGACTCCAGCGTCGGGTAGACTGGGACCGTAACAGCCCCGAGGCTCTGTATAGCCAGGTCGGATACCGGCCACTCCGGCCGATTACTCGACATGAGCGCGACCCGCGAACCGACCATCACCCCAAGATCCGAAAGACCCGCCGCGAAACCCCGGACCCGATCCCAAAACTCCGCATATGAAATGCTTCGCCAACGGCCATCCAACTTTTCTACGAGCGCCGCTTTGGAAGGCTTCGATTCCACATGACGCCTTACCGCCAGAAGAAGGTTGTCCGGCTCGACTGCACGACCGCCGACATCCCGTTGAGTTGGAGATTCCTGCATAACCTCCTCTTTTCCCTAGTCTTGTCAAACTTGATAACTACCATTATGATAACAGCGTCCCAAGATAAGGCAAGACTCTTTTGGAGAGGTGCTTTTTGGGTCGCGGGGTTTGAAGGCGTGCTAGAGTTCAGGTGTGAAAAGGGTGTCGCGAAGAGCGCGACGGTGTGTAAAAGGAGGACGGCATGATCGCAGACGTAACCACTTCCTTGGGGACGGACTACTACCTCATCGACGAGCTTTTGACGGACGAGGAGCGGGAGATCCGGGACAAAGTCCGGTCGTTCGCCGACCGGGAAGTCATCCCGATTATCAACGAGTATTGGGAGAATGCCGAGTTTCCGTTCGAGTTGGTACCGAAGCTGGCCGAACTGAACCTTGCGGGCGGCACCATCGAGGGGTACGGCTGTCCGGGGATGAGCCAGGTCGCGATGGGATTGGTTGCTATAGAGATGGCCCGGGGTGACGGTAGCTTTAACACCTTCTTCGGGGTTCATTCGGGGCTGGCTATGGGGACGCTCGCCATACTCGCCAGCGAAGAGCAGAAAGAGAAGTGGCTGCCACCGATGGCCCGGATGGAGAAGATCGGGGCCTGGGGACTTACGGAAGCCAAGCACGGCTCCGACTCCGTGATGCTTGAGACGACCGCCCAGCGTGACGGGGATGAGTACGTCCTGAACGGGGAGAAGCGCTGGATCGGCAACGCCTCCTTCGCCGACGTCGTTATCATCTGGGCGCGGGACGTCGAAGACGGCCAGGTCAAAGCCTACGTCATCGAGAAAGACGAGAACGGCGACATGCCCGAGGGTTACTCGACCGAGCTAATCACCGGCAAGATGGGCAAGCGGGCCGTGTGGCAGCCGAACATATACCTCGAAGACGTGCGGGTCCCGGTCGAGAACAAGCTCGAAGGCGCAAACTCTTTCAAGGATACCAACAAGGTGCTCACGGCGACGCGCAGCGGCGTGGCCTGGGAGGCTATCGGGCACGCCATCGCCGCTTACGAGGCGGCGGTCCAGTATTCGAAGGAGCGGGTGCAGTTCGGTAAGCCGATCGCGAGTTTTCAGCTCATTCAGAACAAGCTCGCCAACATGCTCTCGGAGATCACCGCTATGCAGCTCATGTGCTTCCGGCTCGGACAGCTTCAAGAAGAGGGCAAGATGACCGGCCCGATGGCCTCGCTCGCCAAGATGAACAACGCCAAGAAATCCAAGCAAGTCTGCGCCGACGCCCGAGACATCTTGGGTGGTAACGGCGTGCTGCTCGAGTACCACGTCGCGCGGCATCTCTCAGACATGGAGATCGTCTACACCTACGAGGGCACCGACACCATACAATCGCTCCTGGTAGGCCGCGACATCACAGGTATCTCAGCGTTCGTATAGCTTGTAGCTGGTCCGGCATTCGGCTTTCAGCCATCGGCCGGTGTTCTGCACACGGCCCGTAGTCTCGGAATTTAGCGAGCACTACGGGCCGCTCATTTCCTTCCCGTGCACGTAGCCTGAATTCATAATAAGCTGACAGGCTGAAGTGTTAACAGCACCGCGAAGGGAGAAGAACCATGCAAGCCATAAGACTGCACGAACTTGAAGGACCCAGCGGACTCCGTTACGAAGAAGTAGGCGAACCCGAGCCGGGCTCCGGCGAGATAGTCGTCCGGCTCCGGGCAGCGGCCCTCAACCGCCGCGACCTGTTCGCCACCAACGGCCAGTACCCCGGCGTAAAACAGGACATCCTGCCCGCAATCCCCGGCTCCGACGGCTCCGGCGAAGTCGCAGCGAAGGGTGACGGCGCCGACGGCCCGGAGGAAGGCCAGGAAGTCGTCATCCATCCCTCCCTCTACTGGGGCGACAACCCCCGCGTACCGGGCAAGGACTACCGCATCCTCGGGCTGCCGGACGATGGGACCTTCGCCCAATTCGTGAAAGTACCGGCGGAGAACGTCTTTCCTAAGCCGTCCCACCTCTCGCACAAAGAAGCCGCCGCGTTGCCGCTCGCGGCGTTGACCGCCTACCGGGCGCTGGTTAGTCGTGGAGGGTTACAGGAAGGTGAGACGGTCGTGGTGCCGGGCGTCGGGGGCGGAGTGGCGATGTTCCTGGTCCAGATCGCCAGTGCCCTGGGCGCGAACGTCTATGTCACCAGCAGCAGCGACGAGAAGATCGAGACCGCAAAAAAGTTCGGCGCACAAGGCGGCGTCAACTACAACTCCGAAGACTGGTCCAAGGAACTAAAGAGCATGGCCGGCGGCGTGGACCTCTCCATAGACAGCATCGGCGGCGATGTCTTCAATAACCTGATTACTCTCGCCAAGCCCGGTGGCCGCATAGTCGTCTTCGGTTCGACGGCCGGGCCAGCTCCGAAAGTCATGACGATCATGGCCGCCCTCAAGCACCTGGATATTCTAGGCACTGCGATGGGTACCGCCGAAGAGTTCGGGGCGATGCTAGATCTCTATGCCG